>JBDLJI010000070.1:0-8573 GCA_039714455.1 Thermodesulfobacteriota bacterium | reverse complement strand
CGAACAGTTCAGCATATTTTTTATTTACAGCATTCGTAAACACTCTGTTCCCGACAATATCCTGTATACCATCTTCTATGCTCTCAGAGACTATCACCATTCACTATCAAATGCTGAAATGTTCGTGAGAAATGCGGGCTAGCCTCTCTATTTGTTGGATTACGTTGCCAGCAGGTTCTGCCAACCTGTATAATTTACCAATCGAGATGTCAGATAGACAAAGTATAAATACTGCAGAATATATAAATTTATCGGCCGGTAAATTATGCAGGTTAAACATAGAACTGGCCAACATCACCTTTACCCTGCCTGAGAATTTCAGGTTCTTCGCCGGTAAATGAGACTATAGTCGAGGGGTCAGGAAACACCATACCCCCATCTATAACCAGGTCAATCATATTTCCCAGCAGCTCATCAAACTCATAAGCTTCTGAAAGAGGGTCGCCCTCTTTATCAAGAATGGCACTGGTAGTAAGTATCGGATTTCCCAGTTCTTCAATAAGTGCCAGGCAGATATTGTTGTCAGGCACCCGGATACCTACAGTTTTCTGCTTTGTAATCATTATTTTAGGAACTAATTTTGAAGCGGAAAGAACAAAGGTAAAAGGCCCGGGTAGCGCCTTTCTCATTATACGATATGCCATATTGGAAACATGGCCATAATCGTTTACATTTTTCAGGCTTGAGCACATAAAACTGAACGGTTTATGTTTGGCCCGTTTTTTTATCTGAAATATCTTCTTGATGGCTTTCTGGTTGAAAATATCACAACCTATCCCGTACACTGTATCTGTCGGATAACAGATAACAGCTCCACTTCGAAGCTTTTCTGCAATCTGCTTTATATGCCGCGGTTGCGGATTATCCGGATTAATTGAAATTAACATGGCTTCTCAATTATAATAATATGCTTTATCTGCAAAATGTAGGAAAACTTAAACTATTCAGTGCTTCGAATCAATGACTATTGATCAACATATCGCTGCCTCCATCGATCTGGGGTCTAACACTTTCAGACTCCTTGTGGCAATCTGCTCTGCCGGAAACTTGAGTGTACTTGACAAAAAACTGGTTACTGTGCGCCTGGGACGCGATTTGGCAGAAAACCAAATCTTGCATGAACGTGCCATGGAAAAGGGCCTTGAAGTGCTGCGTATTTTTCGCAAAAGCCTGGATCATTACCAGCCTCAAAGCATCAGAGTCTGCGGCACTGAAGCCCTGCGGCAGGCAAAAAACAGCTACCTCTTCCTACAGAATGCTGAAGAAATCCTGCAATCTAAAATTGATATTGTCAGCGGCGCAGAAGAGGCATATTTAAACCTTGCCGGAGCTTTATCAGGTTACAGAGAACCGTTATCAGGCACCTTTCTCCTGGTTGATGTTGGCGGAGGTTCCACAGAACTTCTTTTTGCTGACCAAGCAACCGGACAAACAAGGGTTGAAAGTATGGGCCTGGGCGTTATCGGCCTGACAGAAAAATTTCTTACAGCACCACAACCCGATATTGCAGCAATGGATGCCATACTTGCTGATACTATCGGTAACGCCTTGGAAAAATTAAGATTTCCAGGAAAACTTTCTGCGGTTAACATCATAGGTTGTGGTGGCACTGCAACCAGCTTGGCTGCCCTTGATCTCAACCTGACTTCCTACAATGAATCCCTTGTTCACGCCCATATACTGCTGCGTAATACCATGGAAGAACTCTGGAGCAGGCTGAAAGTTCTTCCAGCAGACAGGCGAAATGAGCTTCCCTGTCTTGGCGAAGGCAGAGGAGAAATTCTGCCGGCCGGTTTACGGATTTATCAAATGCTGCTGAAACTCATACAGCAGGACAGGATGAGAGTCAGCGATACAGGACTTTTGGAAGGTATTCTGCTCAGCAGTATTTCCGATATTCCTTCCCTGGACAGTTCTCCGCACAATTTTACGCCTAAAAGTTAGACAGTTGCTGGAAAAGAGCTTTGCAATTAGCAAGGTATTTTTGTATAAATGTTCCGTATCTTTGGAAAGAGATACGACTTCTGTCCATTTCCCTGATAACATTTCTACTTCCGAAAGATTCTGCCATTTACAATAAGGCAATAAATAGATAATATTTTTTCAGGGCGCAGTCAGCGCCAACATATTTTTTAATATTTTTCAAGGAGATTAAACATGCTTTCCGATGTCATTGAACCAGCATATACCTTTGATGATCTTCTCCTGGTTCCAGCCTCCTCCAGTGTTATTCCATCTGAAGTTGATATTTCCACCCTGCTTACCAGGAACATAAAACTCAATATTCCTATGGTCAGTGCTGCAATGGATACGGTGACTGAATACCGGACCGCCATCATCATGGCAAGAGAAGGCGGCATCGGTATCATTCACAAAAATATGTCAATCGATGAACAGGCCAGGCAGGTCGAAAAAGTTAAAAAATCAGAATCAGGCATGATCATTGACCCGGTAACCGTAACTGAAGACCAGCAGGTTTCAGATGTGCAGGCCATGATGGCGAACTATAAAATATCAGGCGTGCCGGTCCTGCACGGAAAGAAACTGGCTGGCATCATCACCAACCGCGACCTCCGCTTCGTGACTGATCCCACCTTAAAGGTCAGGGATGTGATGACCAGCAAAAACCTGGTAACCGCCGAGGTCGGCATTACCCTCGAAAAATCGAAAGCCCTGCTGCATGAACATCGTATTGAAAAACTCCTTGTTGTTGACGATAAAGGAAACCTCAAGGGGCTAATTACCATCAAGGATATAGAAAAAATAAAGAAGTATCCCAATTCTGCCAAGGATGACAAGGGCAGGCTCCTTGTAGGTGCTGCCCTGGGCGTTGGCACCGATTACATTGCCCATGCCGAAAAACTCCTGAACAACGGGGTAGATATAGTAGTGCTCGATTCCGCCCACGGACACTCCGTCAACATTGTCAATGCCGTGGAAAATCTGACAAAAACCTATCCCGGCCTTGAAGTGATCGCCGGCAATGTTGCCACGGCAGAAGGTACTGAAGCGCTTATCAAAGCAGGCGCCAGTGCTGTAAAAATTGGCGTTGGACCCGGATCTATATGCACAACTCGTATTGTGGCGGGTGTAGGAGTACCGCAGTTGACTGCTATAAAGAACTGCAGCATGGCGGCACAAAAACACAACATCCCTGTGATTGCTGATGGCGGCATCAAGTTTTCAGGAGATATTACCAAAGCCATCGGCATTGGGGCTCATTCCATCATGATCGGCTCCCTTTTTGCAGGTGCTGGAGAAACACCTGGCGAGACCTTTCTTTATCAGGGTCGCGCCTACAAGGGCTATCGCGGCATGGGTTCCCTGGGGGCGATGAGACAGGGCAGCAGTGACCGCTATTTCCAGGAAGATGTGGAAAGTCCTTCAAAAATGGTACCCGAAGGCATTGAAGGAAAGGTTCCATTCAGGGGACCGCTTTCAGATATGATATTTCAGCTTGTTGGCGGACTCCGTTCCGGCATGGGCTATGTCGGCGCCTCCAATATTGAGGAACTCAGGCAAAAGGCAAAATTCGTCAGGATTACTGCAGCAGGACTTAAAGAAAGCCATGTCCATGATGTGATCATTACCAAAGAAGCCCCGAACTACAGGTTGGAAGGATAATTGGCTGAGCCAATTATTAATTAAGAATTAAAAATTAAGAATTAAAAAAGCTGAATACATTTATCTTAATTCAAATTTTTCGTGTTCATCATAACTCTGTCAATCATCAGCACAGTATCGTATGCTGATAAAATTCACAATTCACAATTATTACAATGAATATCCACAGCGAAAAAATACTTATCCTTGATTTCGGCTCCCAATACACTCAATTGATTGCGCGCCGTGTCCGTGAAGCCCATGTATACTGTGAGCTGCATCCATTTGACATGGACCTCGAAGCCATCAGGGAGTATAGCCCCCAGGGGATTATTCTCTCAGGCGGCCCAAAATCCGTTTATGACGATGAAGCTCCCGCTGTAGAAGAGGCCCTCTTTGACTTGGGTATTCCGGTGCTTGGCATCTGCTACGGCATGCAGCTTCTGGCCCGACACTTCGGTGGCAAGGTGGTGCCGGCCGGCAAACGGGAGTACGGCCATGCCGATCTGATGAGCAAGTCCACTCCCGGGCCCCTTTTTGACGGATTTTTCATTGACGGTAAAAGTCCGGTATGGATGAGTCACGGCGATCATGTTGAAAAAATCCCAGATGGATTTGAAGTTGTCTCTCAAACGGATAATGCACCGGTGGCCGCCATCCAGAATGTGGAACGCAACCTGTACGGCGTCCAGTTTCATCCCGAGGTCAACCACACGCCGCGGGGAGAGATCATAGTCGATACATTTGTCCGTAAAATCTGCCGCTGCAAAGGGCAATGGACACCCGGCAAAATCATCGAGGATGCAGTAGCCCGCATCCGTGAACAGGTGGGTAAAGACAAGGTCATTCTCGGCCTTTCCGGAGGGGTAGACTCTTCGGTGGCTGCAGCTCTTATCAAGCGGGCAATCGGCGACCAGCTCACCTGTGTTTTTGTTGATAACGGCCTGCTTCGCCTGGCCGAGGGTGATCAGGTAATGGCCACTTTTGCCGAAAATATGGGTGTTAAAGTGATCAGAGTGAATGCAGAAGACCGCTTTCTGCAGGCACTGGCCGACGAGACCGACCCGGAACAGAAGCGCAGAATCATCGGCAATCTCTTTATCGATATATTCGAAGAAGAAGCAGCGCGAATTACAGATGCCATCTGGCTGGCCCAGGGCACAATATACCCCGATGTCATTGAATCTGCAGGCGGTAAAACCGGCAAGGCCCAAAACATCAAGAGCCATCATAATGTCGGCGGCCTGCCCGACTATATGAAACTTAAACTGCTGGAACCATTAAAAGAACTGTTCAAGGACGAGGTACGGGCAATCGGCGAAGAGTTGGGGCTGCCGCATCAAATGGTCTGGCGCCATCCATTTCCGGGCCCCGGTCTTGGCGTCCGTATCCTTGGCGAGGTAAAGAAGGAGTACGCCGACATCCTGCGCCAGGCAGATGCCATTTACATCGAGGAACTCTATACAAGCGGCTACTACGATAAGATCAGCCAGGCATTTGCCGTTTTCCTGCCGGTAAAAAGTGTTGGCGTCATGGGGGACGGCCGCACCTATGAGTATGTCATTTCCCTCCGGGCTGTTGAAACCAAGGATTTCATGACCGCCGATTGGTCAAAACTTCCCTATGCCCTGCTCAGCCGCATTTCCAGTCGGATCATCAATGAAGTCAGGGGTGTCAACCGGGTCGCCTATGATATCTCTTCGAAACCGCCCAGCACTATTGAGTGGGAATAAAAAAACCTTCTTTATTCTTTCTTCTGGCTGCAGGGAATACAAAGCAACTTATCCCCAACCATTTCAGTACGCGGTTCCATGACATTCTCACCGCAACCGGCGCAGGTAATACTTTTATAGATCCTGGCAGGCTCCGGCAATTCTACCTGTATCCTTTTTATTTCAAACAGTTCAGCGTCATCTGCTGCAAGAATGGCATTCATCTTGCGGGCCTTTCTGTCCTGCACCACGGCTATTACTTCCGCTGATCTGTCACCATCGCTGTAACGGGTCCACATCGCTTCAGTTTCAGGGTCTTCCGAAGGTGGCTGCCATTTTACTGCTATACGCACAGCCTCGGAATGCGGCCTCCTGATAAATGTAAAGACCTGCTTGCCAAAATCTTTAAAAATAAGGTTGCCCTTTCCAAATGTACAGCCGCATATAAACTGTATGGCATCAACAGCACAGGAATTATTCTCCACTATTGCAACCAGTTCCTCATCTCTGGCCCTCAACCCCAGTTCCTTTAAAGCCAGGTTGGCGACCCGGTAGCCCAAGGCAAGACCTGGACATGCGTGGCCGTGGAATTTTATTGTGTCTTCGAAGGTCATATGATTCCTCCATTTCAGTAATATTTTTCATTAATAATTACTATAAATGATATTTTTACACTCCATATTTCATATTGTTCATTTTTGCTTGCCCAAAAATGAACAAGTTAGTGCAGGATTTAAAATATAAAATCAGCACTAAAAAGAACTATCTCTAAAATAATCTAACCTTATTCTTAAAGTAAAATTATATAAAAAACAATTAACCTTATGGCAAATTTTTCTTTAATAACTATATTGTTTGCGCAGAAAGAATAACAAGGCCTCATTCCTTAAAACTTTGGAATAAACAGGATACCCACTATGAGAAAAAATGAACGCCAGGATAATGAGATCCGCCCGGTTTCCATAGAAAGAGGATTTCTTCCCCATGCCGACGGCTCCCTGCTTATCAAAATGGGAGACACCCATGTGGTCTGCGCTGCTTCTGTCGAGGAATCTGTACCCCGTTTTCTAATGGATTCTGACCAGGGGTGGATAACTGCTGAATACGGCATGCTGCCATGGTCGACTAATACACGAAGCCAACGTGAAGCAGCCCGGGGTCGCTCAGGCAGGACTTATGAGGTACAGCGTCTCATTGGGCGGTCTCTGCGCATGATGGTTGATCTCAATTCCCTTGGCACCCGGACAATCCGGGTCGATTGCGATGTTATCCGGGCTGACGGCGGCACCCGGACTGCGGCTATTACAGGGGCTGCCCTTGTTGTCAGAGATGTTATAAATGGTCTGCATGATGCAGGAAAACTTACTGAATTGCCGGGGATAAACCCTATGGCAGCTATCAGTGCAGGTATCGTTGATGGACAACCACTGCTTGATCTTGATTACGCGGAGGATTCCGGGGCAGAGGTGGATGCCAACTTCGTCATGTGCAAGGATGGACGCTTTGTTGAAGTACAATCTACTGCTGAGGACAAACCTTTCAGCCGCCGGGATTTTGATCGGTTGTCCGACCTTGCTTTTGTTGGCATCACACAGCTTCTGGCTCTTTGGGCGGAGCCATATTAAGTTGGACGAATCACGTAAAAATTATGAGCGACAAACAAAACAGACCATCGCCCTTCAAACTTCACACCCGTTCTACGGAGTGTGCTGCCCGCTGCGGTGAGGTGCAAACCCTGCACGGCACTTTCCGTACTCCTATTTTCATGCCGGTCGGCACCCAGGCAACGGTAAAGGCAGTCACCCCTGAAAATCTCGTGGAGCTTGGCGCTGAAATAATCCTGGCCAATACCTATCACCTTTATCTGCGGCCTGGACATGAATTGATCAGGCAGTTCGGCGGCCTGCATCATTTTATGAACTGGCATCACCCTATACTTACTGACAGTGGAGGTTTCCAGATATTCAGCCTCCGGGAACTCGCTAAAATTACCGAGGAAGGCGCCGCATTCAAATCCCATCTTGACGGCTCCCCTCTCTTTCTTAGCCCGGAAGATGCTGTAGAGGTGCAGGAAGCGCTGGGTTCAGATATCATGATGTGCCTTGACACCTGCATTCCCTATCCAGCGGATAGAACTGAAACCCTTGCAGCAACTGAACTCACCTCCAGATGGGCAAAGCGGTCACGGGCAGCCCAGCATGAGACAGGACAGTTGCTTTTCGGTATTGTCCAGGGCTCCATGTATCCTGACCTGCGTTCACTGGCAGTGGACCAGTTGCTTGAAATTGGTTTTGACGGTTATGCCCTGGGTGGACTGAGTGTCGGAGAACCCCATGAACTCATGATGGATATAACCGAGCACACCGCAAAACTCCTGCCCCAGGACTATCCTATATACCTCATGGGGGTGGGAACTCCTGAGAATCTTGTTGAAAGTGTTTACAGGGGTGTCGACATGTTCGACTGTGTTATGCCCACCCGAAATGCCAGGAATGGAATGCTCTTTACTTCCCGGGGCAGAGTTGTTATAAAAAACAGCCAATACAGCACTGACCCACGGCCACCGGATGAAAGCTGCGGTTGTTATACCTGCAGGAACTATTCAAGGGCCTACCTCAGGCATCTATATATGTCACGGGAGATTCTGGCCTATCATCTGAATACAATTCACAATCTGTATTATTTTGTCGGGCTTATGCGGTCAATGCGGCAGGCTATAGAAAATGATTCTTTCCTGCAGTTCAGAAAAGATTTTTATGAAATGCGGCAAGAACCTGAGTAACCGAAATTTATAATGAACAAACTTAACTTTAAAATATAACTACTATTCGGAGGAAATTGTATGACAAGTATTGCTTATGCTGCTAACGGGGCAGCTCCTGGGGGGGGCGGTATCGCCTCTTTTATTCCACTCATTCTTATATTTGTGATCTTCTATTTTCTGCTTATCAGGCCCCAGCAGAAAAAAACCAAGGAGCACCAGGTATATCTGTCAAACCTGAAAAAGGGCGACGGTGTAGTGACCACCGGTGGTCTACATGGTGAGATAACCGGAATCACAGATACTGTTGTTACCCTTGAAATAGCCGACAATATCAGGGTCAAAGTCTCCCGTCAGCATATTCTCGGTTCCAAAGCCTCAATCACCGCCGGCAATGAAACGGCTGCAACTGGTAAAACTTGAGGGATTAAGGGTTGCTAACTTCATCGTGCATGAAGGCTTTAGGGCGCCTTCGATTTATTTTTTAATAAATTTTT
>JBDLJI010000069.1:0-8601 GCA_039714455.1 Thermodesulfobacteriota bacterium | reverse complement strand
ATATAACAGGAAACTCACTGGAACAGGCTTCTGAATATATGTAATTATCTATAATTATTGAAATGTTTTCTTATTAGACCCATGTACCACTTTGTGGCAATTGCGCTATTAGCTACAATTCATTACATTAGTATTAGGTAGTTTTACTGTCATTTACCCACGTCTGTTGATAGTTAACGAGGGAGCAATACCATGGAAGAAAAATCTGTTTTTTCAAGGAGCCTTATACTGGTAATGGCTCTGATTACCATTGCACTCTGTTTGCTCTGGTCCTGCCAGCAAACAGAAGTAAGAAAGGAAAATTACCTGATAGGTATTATCAACCCTAATACAGGGACGCAGGATATTAACAACGGATTCATCCAGGAATTAAAAGAAAATGGATTTGTTGAAGGAGAAAATACAACACTCTTAAGATATGCCAGCAACTTTGAAATAGATGAGGTCATCCATGATATGGTTGCCCGAAATGTGGATTTGATCTTTACCGTCACTACTCCAGCAACACGTAAAGCGAAAAAAGCGACCCAGGGAAAAAATATCCCCGTAGTATATGCAATGCAGGATCCTGTGGCGTCGGGAATTATTACAAGCTTTACCCAACACGACCCCGACATCACCGGCGTCCAGATTCGCGGCAGTATCCCCAAAACCCTTGAATGGATGCTGGCAGTTTCCCCTGGCATTAAAAACCTTTTTGTTCCAATCAAATACGATACCAAGGCTGCCAATCAGAGCCTGGAAGACCTGCAGAAATCTGCAACTACCCTGGGGGTCAAACTTTCCCTTGCAGAAGTAAATGATCAGTCGGAGCTTGATACCGCACTTGCAGCTATTCCTGAAGACGTTGATGGCATCTTCATTCTCTGTTCAATATTCATACACTCAAATGTTGAGAAGCTTGTCCAGACAGCCATAGACAAAAAACTGCTTATCGGCTCAGGTGCGGCACAAAGTGATCGCGGTGTAACCATTTCCTACGGCATGGTTGCCGAAAAGACCGGAAGGCAGGCAGGTCGCCTGGCAAACCTGATCCTTCAAGGAAAAAGTCCAGCCGATATTCCATCAGAGATTACTGATTTTTTCATTGGTGTAAATTTACAGACTGCCGAAGCAACCAATGTTGAAATTTCTGCTGAAATCCTTCAGCAGGCAGACATTATTATTCGTTAGACTGGATAAATTCTAATGAGCAAATTGAACAGATCTTTATATATGAAGAAGTTTTGGCAATCCCCCATGCAAACCATTTCAGTATATTTTCGTATTCCTTACAAAGGAAAATCCACACAATGACTGACAGCATCCGCAGCAGGCTCATTACCTTCGTTATAAGTCTGGCCGTCATCCCGCTCTTACTGTTGGGTGGAGTCCTGATCTGGCAGGACTATGTTGTCGATATAGAACAGATAAAGGAGTCCCAGAAAAGAAAGACCATACTTGCCTCGGAAAATATTTTTCTCGTCCTGCATGAACAGGAAAATAAGATCCTAACACTGTTAAAGATGCATTATTTCCCTGACATGTCCCAGGAAGAAAAACGGCATGAACTATCAAAATTCCTTTCCATAGCCAAGGATAAAGAACACGGATATATATTCGACAATCTCATTCTGCTGGATGCCAACGGCAAAGAATCCCAGCGGGTTTCGAGGACCCATCTGGTCAGGAGTAACGATATTGCCGACTGGGCGCAATCGGAACAATTTACAAAATCTGTGTCTACCGGAGACATTTTTTACAGTCATGTCTTCTTCAGTGAACGTACCGGCGAACCCGTACTGAATATGAGCGTGCCGATCTTGGATTTGAGGACCCAGGAACCCATAGGAGTTCTCGTTGCAGAAATGAAATTGAAGTTCATATGGCATCAGGTTACCGATTTAAAGATCGGTAAGAATGGCAAAGCATTTTTGACAAACGAGAATGGCAGGGTGATTGTTCATCCAAACCGTTCTGTTGTTTTAAAAAATACCAGTTTCAAGATCCCCAAAGTTACAAAAATCATGCAGGGGTTGAACGGCAAGAAATCCATAGTCGTTGCCCAGGAAATTACCTTTGGCAACCTGCCGCTTTTTTTCGTCACAGAGGTTCCGACATCCGAAGCGCTGCAGCATATTTACACTTCTTTATACATACTGGGGGCCATTCTATTACTCACACTTGGAGCATCCATGGCCCTTGTATTTGTACTGATGCGACAGATAGTCCGGCCGCTGGAATCCCTTGCTACAACTGCGAGAGATATTTCCAGGGGCGACTATTCAAAAAAGGCTGAACTGCACAATATAAAGGAATTCCTGGAACTGTCCAATGCCTTCAACTCCATGACAGGGCGGCTGCACGAAACTATTGAGAACCTGGAAGGTCAGATTAATTTTGTGGAAAATGTTATTGAGTCATTAAGCCACCCTCTCTATGTAATAGATGTTAATGACTATACGGTAAAAATGGCAAATTCTGCCGCAAATTTCGGCATGCTTTCAAGCGACAGTAAATGCCATATGCTGACCCACAAGTCCGACACCCCCTGCAGCGGCCCGGAACATCCATGCACCATTGAAGAGATTAAAAAGTCCGGAAGACCGGTGATGATGCAACACATACATTGTAACAACGAAAATGACGCTCAGCGCAAATTCGAGGTGTACGGTTATCCGATTTTCAACGACAAGGGCGAAATTGCCCAGGTCATTGAATACAATATTGATATTACGGAAAAAAAGAACCTGGAGGACCAACTGAGGCAGGCCCAGAAACTGGAAGCTATCGGCAGCCTTGCCAGCGGTGTTGCTCATGATTTTAATAACCTCCTCACCACAATTCTTGGTTATGGGGAACTGGGGTTGATGAAGTTGGCAGCAGATGATCCCCAGAGAGAAAAGATTGAAGCAATTTACGAAGCAGGCGTCAAAGCCTCGACCCTAACCCGGCAATTACTTGCCTTCAGCCGTAAACAGATATTGGAGATGCAGACGATAAACCTCAATAACCTCTTGGAAAACCTGACAAAGATGCTTGTCAGGATGATTGGGGAAAATATCGAAATCAGGATGCATTTAGACCCGTCTGCCGGCAATCTGATGGCAGACCCGGGACAGATTGAACAGATCATCATGAACCTGGTCATCAACGCAAGGGATGCCATGCCTGATGGAGGTTCTATCACTATTGAAACGCAGGAATTTGCTCTGGATGAAGAGTATTGTAATATCCATGCCGAAGTAGTGCCCGGCACATATGTAGCTCTCTATGTCACTGATAATGGTATGGGCATGCCTCCAGAGGTTATGGAAAAAATATTCGACCCCTTCTATACAACCAAAGCAAAAGGCACTGGAACAGGATTGGGGCTCTCCACCGTCTACGGCATAGTCAAACAACACAAGGGCCACATTTATGTATACAGTGAACTGGGAAACGGAACGACCTTTAAAATATATTTCCCCAGAATAGAAACAGCTGCAGAAGACAAGACTCAAAAAGTCTTTCCGGCCATGGCAAAGGGAGTTGAAACCATTCTGGTTGCCGACGATGAAGTCTCCATACGCAAACTGATTCGTGATACCCTGGAACCGCTTGGTTATAGAATTATTGAAGCAGCCGATGGTGAAGAGGCCCTGGAACTTTTCCGGCAAAGTGAATATAAAATTGACATGCTTTTAACCGATGTAATTATGCCGAAAATGACAGGGAAAAAGCTGGTGGAAGCATTGTTGGCAGAGCAGAAGGAATTTAAAGTCCTTTATATGTCAGGGTATACAGACAATGTGATTGTACACCAGGGAATCCTGGACGAGAATATTGAGTTTATAAACAAACCGCTTATCCCCAGTCTCCTGACCAAAAAAATTCGGGAAGTATTAGCAAAGTAAAAAGTTACACCAATCCATATTGCAATCGAGTGTGTCCCTATGGTTCCCGGGCAACAAACTTTCACCAGTCAGCGTCAAACAAATCGCAGTATGATATGTTAAAGCGAATGTGCAGAAACTGAGACCAGTCTATCTAGTTGCACCTGCGTAACTGAATTGACTCTGACAGATGATATTTCTTTTCGATAAGCTGGGTATATTCAGGAAAAGAAAGTTCATTGTTTTTTTTCAGATTATGCCAGTTGTTTGACAATTTGCGCAGTTCCATCAGCAACCTGTCAAAAGATTCTTCATTATTCCCTTTTTGGGAGCGGACATGAATATTACCGAGTTCCTTTAATTGTTCTTGATATTTCATTGTTGCAACGCCTCCAAACCTCTGAAAAATTATCCCAATTTTCATATTAAACTTACAGTTTAATATCTTTGATCATGCTTAGTAGAGGAGCAGCACCTCCAACGGTTGACCAGGCCGCTGAAGGTCTTAAATTGGATTTTTGAGTATGACCTGTAACATTTTTTCTTCTCCTGAAAATATTTCACTAATACAAAAGTAATATTACGGAAGGTCTTTTCAGTGTCAAGCAAAAAATGAATTTCTATTCATTTTTTTGCCGCAGCTCCTCTCCCAGAGCCACATTGTGTGGCAGGACCTGTCTTTTAAAACAACCAGGTTAGATTTATTATTACAATAGGTTACATGGCAAGATGATCATTAAGAATTCGATAAACGGCTTTTGCAAAAACATTAGGCACTCTATGCTATAATTCCCAGTCTTTCCTAAAAACACCGCATCTTTCTTTAATGGCTGTGCAGGTATATAATTTATAGGTTAGAATGAATTTCCTGATACTTGATTATACGTTTCACTATTAAAGGTTATCAATGAAGAAATTGCAAAACTGCTGGGAAGTTATGAAATGTGGCTTTGGTCCAAACGGAGCCAAGACCACGGCCCATGGTGTTTGTCCCGCTGCCCGGGGAAACAAGCTTGATGGCGTACATGGCGGCATACACGGTGGCAGAGTATGTTGGTTCATTAATAATACTTTTGACTGCGGCAGTGGTGCCCAAGGGAACTTCATCAATAAATATCCCATTTGCATGAATTGCAAATTTTATTGGCAGGTAAGAGATGAAGGAGGTGATCAATTTGAAATAAGCCTCCTTTTAAATACTTACAAACAAAATAAATGAGCGCCAGAACATTTTCTCCATCCCGGCTGAGCAATTACAATTATGCATACCTCAAGAGCCACAATTCTTTAATTTGAATAAGCCGGACAGGAGGTTTTCATGCAAAAAAAACTGATTATCCTTCTCGCACTGTCAATTCTATTATTTGCCAATACATCCTTTACGGAAGAGACCGGCTGTATAAAAGGCGACTGCGAAAACGGGGCTGGGATTACGGTCTTTCTTAATGGTTCCAGATTCGAAGGTGAATTCAAAGACGGGAATATTCATGGCCAGGGAAGGTTTATCTATGCTGATGGCTCCAGATATACAGGCGGGTTTAAAGATGGGCGAAGAAACGGCCGGGGGCTCTATACAGATTCCCAAGGCACTCAATATTCGGGCAAGTTCATTGATGATAAATTTCAGGGGCAAGATGATTTGCAATACAGGCAGGGAAAAAACAAGTACTATTAATCACATGTAATTTTACCTCTATATGATATAATACATACGCTACATTATTTAGTAGAATTCATCTTGCTATTCAACTTCCCAATAAGTACGTATAGATAAAGGAGCAGCATGAAAAGCATTGGCTTGAAACTGTTTATCATTGTCGCTGCCTTTGTCACGCTCTTCTCTGCATTTCTTTTCTACAGAACCTATGTCATTTCCAACGAACATGTATACCAGGTTGTTAACCAACAGGCTGATCTGGCCCTGCAATTTGATCTGGCTATCCGCAGTTATGTCAAAAATAAAATAAGGCCGATCATGTATGAATTTGTCAACGAAGATGAATTCATCCCTGAGACGATGTCAACTTCATTTGTGGCCCGATCCATTTTCGAGGAAACCAAGAAGAAATTTCCTGGAATTATCCTGAAGTTCTCATCTGACAATCCCCGTAACCCTGCAAACCAAGCCAGCCCTGAAGAGCTGGAAATCATAAAATTCTTTAACGAAAATCCGACCAGGAAACTCTGGGAGGGCAATATATCCATGAATGGCAAAACCTATTATGCCAAGTTCAATGCAAGACGCATGGAGAAATCCTGCCTGCTCTGTCACGGAGATCCTGCGGATTCACCCAAGTCCATGATTGACCGGTATGGAGATACAGCTGGATTCTACAGACCGGTTGGTGAAGTTATCGCCATGGATACTGTCGCAATCCCCATCAGCACCATCCAGGAACATCTGATTGAAGAGTTGAAAGGTAATCTCACCCTCATGGGTGCTGCTTCACTTTTTCTCCTTGTCGCCTTGTTTTTCGCGGTTAGATTTTTCGTTACTTCCCGTCTATCACACATTGCCGGCCATTTTGAAAAAACTGCCTCTGCTAAAGACTTCAGAGAGATCCAGACATTGGACATGCATGGTAATGACGAAATCAGCGCTCTTGCTAAAAGCTTTAACTCCCTTGCCCGACAAATGCAGGAGTACCACGGCTCCCTGGAAACTGAAATTAAGGAACGCAAAAAATCCAATATATTACTGCAGGAAGAGATTCAGGAACGTACACGTACGGAAAATGAGCTCAGGCAATCGAAAATTGCCCTTGAAAATGTTCTCAACAGTTCCAACCCCATGTGCATAACAAGTCTGAACTATGAGATTATCATGGCAAATGAAGCCTATTACGACTCTTTTGGCCATCAAGCCAAAAATGATATGGCCTATAAATGCTACGAAACCCGTCCAGGCTCCCTTTGTGACACCGATGAATGTCCTATGAAACAGATACTTTCCGGCAAAGAAATCGTCTCAAGTCAGGTAGCAAAAGTGGCCACCGACGGGACAAAGGATATTTACATAGTAACTGCAAGACCGTTTCGTGATGCAGAAGGTGAACTCGTAGGCATCATTGAAAATTTTCAGGATATTTCAAAAATTAAGGAATACGAGAGAGCTCTCTTTACAGAAAAGGAGCGGCTGGCTGTAACCCTGAACAGTATTGGTGATGGAGTCATCTCAACAACCACCGATGGCACCATTGTTATGCTTAATAAGATAGCCCAGTCCCTCACAGGTTGGCGCCAGGAAAATGCGGCCGGCAAATTGCTTGAAGAAGTTTTTAATATTGTGGATGAAAACAACCAGGAAAATCATATAGATCTGGTCAAAAAAGTTATTCAGACCAAGCAGGTCATAGAACTCTCCGGCAGTTATATCCTCAAGGGAAAAAACGGTACTGAATATCTCATCGAAGACAGTGCGGCACCAATTTTTAATCGGCTCAGTGAAGTCACGGGTGTTGTAATTGTCTTTCGTGATGTAACCAATGAAAAACGCATTGAAGAGGAACTTCAAAATGCCAGGAAAATTGAATCGATCGGCGTCCTGGCAGGTGGGATTGCCCATGATTTCAATAATATCCTGACAGCGATTATCGGCAATATCTCCCTGGCGAAAATGCACACGGATCCAGAGAGTAAAGTACAAGCCAGACTTGCTGAAGTAGAAAAAGCCTGTTTGCGTGCCACTGCTCTGACCCAGCAACTTATTACCTTTTCAAAGGGAGGCGTCCCGATCAAGCAAACTATTTCAATCAATCAGTTGCTTGAGGATTCAGCAAGCTTTGCTTTGAGGGGCTCCAATGTTAAATGTGATTTTGCCATTCAGGATGACTTACTTCCCTGTTACATCGACGACCGGCAAATAAGCCAGGTTGTTAATGACATGATAATAAACGCAGACGAGGCCATGCCTGAGGGCGGAACGATCACAATAAATGCCGAAAATACCACTGTTGATGAAAGTGACAACCTGCCTTTGAAAGATGGGAAATATGTTAAAATTGTCATCCAGGATAAGGGGATTGGAATTGCACCGGAAAATATAAATAAAATTTTTGATCCTTATTTCTCAACCAAACAAAAAGGAAGCGGACTCGGACTTGCATCAAGCTATTCGATCATCAAGAAACATGGCGGCTATATTGACGTTGATTCTAAGGAGGGAGCAGGAACCACATTCACTGTTTATCTTCCTGCTGCAAAGGTTATTTCCAGGGCCGAAGAAAAAAAAGTACTGTCGGAAACTCCCCTGTCAGGCGAGGGGAAAATTCTCATAATGGATGATCAGGAACCGGTGCGTAGAGCAGCGAAAGAGATGCTTATCTATCTCGGCTATGAAACGGAAGTGGCAGTTGACGGCAAAGAAGCAATAGAAATGTTCAAGGTTGCTCATGAAAGTGGTTCACCTTATGCAGCAGTCATTTTGGACTTAACCATACCGGGAGGTATGGGAGGCAGAGAAACCATTAAGTATCTGCGTGAAATGTATTCTGATGTCAATGCGATTGTCAGCAGCGGTTACTCGAACGATCCAATAATGGCGGATTATAAAAAATACGGCTTCGACGGCATCATTATTAAACCATACAGGATCAACGACCTGGCTGATGTGCTGCAGAAGACAATTTCCACAAAAGCAGATAAGGGCTAGCCCGGGTTTCTCACAAGCCGAGACGCCGGATAGACAAAGTGTAAGGAGGTTGAGCTATACTTTAGTATGCTAAACGCCTTACACTGCAGGCTATAC
>JBDLJI010000068.1:0-8671 GCA_039714455.1 Thermodesulfobacteriota bacterium | reverse complement strand
TTCTGCTGTTGGCGTCTCACCGCGCCTGATGAGACAGCAGCTATCGCCGTCCGCAAGCAGAGTATCCGATGAAGCCGGAAACCCATTAACAATAAAAAGGTCTGCTCCAGGCTTATAGGTATCAACAAGATCCTTGAGCCTGATTCCATCCTGATACGGGACTGTCTGTTCGTTAACTTTTAGCATTTAATTTTTAGCATAACTTTGTCTGTATGTGAAGAATCAGTATTTCTAGCAGAAATACAAAAAATTTGCTTGTCCAAATAGGTACACTCGTTGAAAGTCTCGCTGCCATCAACGGGGCCAATAAAATCATCTTTTTACGTGCGTAATACCTGTAGGCGGACAGCTTTTAACGAAGCCGACAAAAGAAGGGGTGAAAAAGTGGGCTGCCATAATTGACAATTATGCCTGAAATGACTTGTGATACTGTTCTGTCAACACCAGGCGGAACTCCTTGACTCAAAGAGGTTGGTTTTAGTAAGATTGCCTTGAAGTATAAGATGTTTCCCGATGCAATCAGGCCCGCAAAAGCTCCCAGGGTGTCAATCTCATTACAGGAGAATGATCATGCCGAAGAATATATCCAAGCAGAAGACAGCAACTCCCTCTCAAACAAAGGATAATTGTCGAACAGTGGTGCAGACCAGAATCATTGACGATGTTTTCAGCGATGGTGTGGAAATGGTCAAGCCAAAGTTTGAAGCTGATTATCGGGCCTATCTCGACCGGTTATGGGAGGCGAATCCCGATTTGGAGAATTGTCTGAAAAACGCAGACGGACTTAAGGCAGCACGTAATGCTGTGTTTGATTATCTGGAGAAGACTGAACGGCAGGTATTTACCCTTGACAACGATCTGCATATCCTTGAAAAATCAACGGTCAGGGAAAGTATCAGGGTGTTCAAGAGCATCATTGGTCCCATTAACGAGAAACGGTGCGGGGTATCTGCCCTGGAGTGCCTCTGGCAACTGGCCCATGATACGAAGGAAGAGATGCACCATGAGGTTTCGGTTGGTTTTCTTATGGAGTTCATCAATCTTTTTCGGGGTGTAGCCGGTCGCTCCAATATATATTTTGAAAGCCGTCAGGCCAAAAAAGGCATCCCGGATTTTTTAAGACTGGAGGGCAGGGAAGCAGCGCATGTCCGCACAGATAGACTTGATGAGATTGGTGCAACAATTAATAAATACTTCAAGAAGTATCCTTCCGGCCTTGACCAGGATGTTGTCGCCTGGCGCATGGAAAACAGAAAAAACATACTGAATTATTTTGGCGGCAGTGAAAAGGACTGGCAGAGTTACACCTGGCAGATCAGGCATGTTATCAGAGATACAGAGCCGCTCGTACATCTGATCGAGTTAAGTAAAGAACAGAAGGAAGCTATAGATAAGACCGGCAGCAGCCGCATCCCCTTCGGCATTACACCATATTATCTCAGCCTGATGGACCGGCATCAGGATATCGGCTACGACCATGCCATCCGGGCCCAGGTACTGCCACCACCGGATTATGTCAATATGATGGCTGCCTACCAGCCTGAGCGTGATATTATTTTTGATTTTATGGGCGAACATGACACATCACCGATTGACCTGGTCACTAGGCGCTATCCTGGAATCGCCATTCTTAAACCCTTTAATACCTGTGCCCAGATCTGTGTTTACTGCCAGCGCAACTGGGAGATAGACGAGGTGCTTGCTCCCAAGGCCATGGCTGATAAAAAAACCATTGACGAAGCCCTTGACTGGTTTGATGAACACCGTGCCGTCGGGGATGTCCTGATAACAGGCGGTGATCCCTGCGTTATGAGTGATTCCGGTTTGGAGCGGATACTGTCACAACTGGCTGAGAAAAAGCAGGTTTACCGTATCCGCATCGGCACCCGCACACCTGTGGTTCTGCCCATGCGCTGGACAGATGCTCTGGTGAATACAATCAGCAAGTTTCATGAACCGGGTCGCAGGGAAATTGCCATAGTCACCCATTTTGAACACCCATATGAGATTACGCCCGATGCAATGAATGCGGTGCAGAAGATCAAAAAGGCTGGTATTTCAGTATACAATCAGCAGGTTTTTACAATGGAGAATTCACGACGTTTTGAGTCTGCCAAGCTCAGACGGGATTTGAGGCTGATCGGTGTTGATCCCTATTATACCTTTAATATGAAGGGTAAGGATGAGACCCGCAGCTATATGGTTCCTATTGCCCGGATTCTGCAGGAGCGCAAGGAGGAGGCCCGTCTGCTGCCAGGTCTTGACCGCACTGACGAACCTGTATTCAATGTCCCGAAACTGGGTAAGAATCATCTGCGTGCCTGGCAGGATCACCGACTGGTAATGATCAAGCCCGAGGATGGATCAAGGGTTTATGAATTTCATCCCTGGGAAAAAAATATTGCCCCGATGCCTCCTTACAACTATACGGATGTGCCTATATACGATTACCTGGAGGAGTTGGCAGCCAGGGGCGAGAACCTCAGGGATTACCATACTATCTGGTATTATTATTGATGGCTTTGTAGATAGCGTAGACTTCGAAAAGTCGATCAACTGCGTCGCACCCCAAGGGCACTTCCTGCGGGGCGTAGCTGGCTCACGAAATGCTCGACATACCATTTGTATGCCTGCGCTTTCATGACACCATTACTCCTCGGAGTCTCCCTACAGATCGCTTACCTGTATACCAACTTTTGACTTTGCCATCCTAAAACGGCATGACTAACTTATTTACGAGTCTGTCATTATTAAGAATTCTATATTTTTCCTTGTTGCCCATTTTCTTGATGAAGCAAATACTCGTTTGCCTTGGCCAGTTCAAGCCTGGAATTAATACCGAGCACCTCTTCACTGCCTGCCCCGGAGAAGGTATCTACCTGCAATCCAGTGTCAATTGCAATTTTGACTATATCTGTCAAATACATCTCACCCTGTTTGTTGTCTGTACCGACTTTTTTTAAGGCATTGAAAAGAAAATCGGCTTCTACGCAATAGATGCCGGCATTGATCTCCCTGGTTTTTTTCTGATCCGCTGTGGCGTCTTTTTCTTCGATGATTCCCAGAATTTTGTCCTTTTCGTCACGAATAATCCTGCCGTAATTTGTGGGATCGGCCAACTCTATTGTCATGAGCGTCAGCGTCGAATTGTTTTGTGCATGCTCAGCAAGCATCGCCTTGAGCGTCTCTGCTTTTATCAAAGGCACATCGCCGCTGAGTATAAGCACGGTTCCACCCATTTCCTGCAGTTCTTTTTCGGCGCAGAGAACAGCATGCCCTGTTCCCAGTTGTTTTTCCTGAACAATGCATTCTGCCTGGTATCCGCGCACCAGTTCCGCTACTTTTTCTTTCTGGTGTCCCACAATTATATAGGTGCGATCCAGGTCCAGGGCTTTAATGGTATCCATGACATGCAGGATCATGGGTTTAGACAGGACCTCGTGCAGTACCTTGGCCCTGGATGACTTCATCCTTGTGCCTAAACCGGCTGCAAGAACAAGTCCGCTGATGTGTTTGGCAGATGTCATGGTTATTCAAAGAAATATGAGTAAACTGTATAACATATATGGTTATTGACAGGCAGACACCAAAACACCTTTAAGGAAATTTGTGAAGATTTTTTTGCTTCTTTTATGGTGCTCAGAGATAAATTTTATGAATAGAAACAGCTGCCGGAAAAAACCTGCTCGGAGTTTTTTGAATAATTATGTATGATTAAGCATGAGTAAAGTGTCATCAAGTTACTTGCATAATGGGCAGGAGATAGTCTACCGTATAATAATTGAAATTAAGGGAATCTAAAAAAACCAGGGAGGTGAGCCATGTTTGAAATTTTCAAGAAAAGTCTGTTTGCCGGTTTAGGACTAGCGGTTGTCACCAAGACAAAGCTGGAAAGTGTTTTGGAGAAACTTGTTGAAGAAGGAAAGATGTCACGGGATGAAGCAGAGAAGATGGGGCAGGAACTGCTGGACAGCGGTGAAAAGCAGTGGACTGACTTTGAATCCCGCCTGCAGGAAACAGTAAAGGGTTTTCTCGAGAATATGGACATCAGCAAGGCTAGCGATGTAAAGAAACTGGAGAAGAAAATTAAAGCGCTTGATCTCCGTCTGAAAGCTGTGGAAGGTCCAAAAGTAAAGAAAACAGCGAAAAAATAGGGGAGATTGATGGATATCCTGGCTCTTTCAAGATTGGGGCGCTTTCGTGATATTGTCACCGTGCTGTTCAAGTATGGTTTTGATGATGTTGCCGAGCGTCTGCAGCTGCCGGGAATGGCCCTCATAAACAAAACCAGGGTTGCCCTTCCAGAGATGAGCACGTGGGAACGGGTGCGCCGTGCCATGGAAGACCTTGGGCCAACATTTGTTAAATTCGGCCAGATTTTGAGCCTTCGGGGGGATCTTCTGCCGGGTGATCTCATTAATGAACTTGAAAAGCTGCAGGACAGTGTTGCTCCTGTTCCTTTAGAAGAGATCATGGGGGTGCTGAAGAAGGCCCTCGGCAAACCGCTCGATGAAATATTTAGCCTTATAGAAGAGGAGCCTCTGGCCGCCGGTTCTCTTGCCCAGGTCCACCGTGCAGTTCTTAAAGAGGAGAATTTGCCGGTTGCCTTGAAGATACGACGCCCGGATATCGTGAAAACTGTGGAGATTGACCTACAGATTCTTGAAGGTGCTGCCCCGCATTTATCTGAACATCTGGAGTTTGCCCGCACCTATGATTTTGTCAATCTGGTCAAGGAACTCAAACGTGCCTTGCTTCGCGAACTTAATTTCACCCTGGAAGCCAGAAATATGCAGATCATCAACCAGAATATGGCTGGTGAAAAAGATGTTATTATTCCTGGAGTTTATGAATCCTGGACCAGGACTTCTGTTCTGACCATGGATTTGATTGACGGGGTCAAGCTTAAAGATTTAAACCCGGAAAAAATTGAGGAGCGCGAGCAACTGGGACAAACCGGACTCAGGGTGGTAGTCAAGCAGGTGCTTGAGAACGGTTTTTTTCATGCTGATCCCCATCCGGGAAATTTTCTTGTTGTTGAAGATAAGCAACTCTGCCTGATTGACTGGGGAGTTGTCGGTATTCTGCCATCTGAAACGCGTTATGAACTGGTGGAACTTATTTCCGCCATCGTTGATATGGAGGCGGAAAAGGTTCTAGACATCCTGGTCTCGCTCACCGCTGCAAATGTTGCGCAGATCAATGAGCGTTTACTGCTGCGTGATATTCTGGAAATTCTCCATCTATACCATAGTGTGCCTGTAGGCAAACTGGATCTCGGTCAGCTCCTCATGGACCTGAACAATATGCTCCGGACCCATCATATTAAGCTTCCCAGTGATCTGGCTTTAATGTTTAAAACCATGGTGACGGCAGAAGGTACGGCCAGGAGGTTTTATCCTGAGCTTGATGTAATTGCTGAGATTGAACCCTTTGTCCGCCGTCTTGGTACCGAACGCTGGAAACCTTCCCAGGTCTGGCGGCGTCTTTCCCGGCAGTTACGCTTTTATTTCAAACTGCAAAGCAATTTGCCTGGCGCCATTCAACGAATCCTGCAGAAAATTGAACAGGGTGATTTGAATATCAAGTTCAGGCATGAAAATTTAGGCGGGTTGCAAAAGAGTTTAGATAATGTCAGCAACCGACTTTCCTTTTCCATTATCCTCGCTTCCCTCATTATTGGAAGTTCAATGATCATCACCACTGGTGTAAAGCCGCTCATCTTCGGTTATCCTGCTATCGGTCTTGTAGGATACCTGATTTCAGCTATTCTCGGTTTGATTGTGGTCATTAGCATTTTCCGGAGCAGAAAATTCTAACCCAAAAAAAATCCCCATTCCAGTTAAGGAACGGGGATTTACGAAAAAGGATTGGGCGGCAACCTACTCTCCCACCAGCCAGAATTTTCGGGCGAGTCGCCCTGGCAGTACCATCGGCGCTGAGGAGCATTCACGGATAGAAGCTCATGCCAAGATGGTCTATGAATGAGAGGATGAGGTTTAGATGTAATACAGGCGTATGTGCCGGATCCAAAGCCGGTGTATCCATACTGTGCTGACTGCAGATATGATTTACTGTGTTAACAGACAGGCATTGTGGATATCCATTATCAGAAGAAACACTTTGTCCCTTTACATCCCTGTGCGGACGATCTCTTTTCTGTGACTGGCTTTTCGTGTGATTATGATTTATTTTATTAGCGTTGTTAATAAATATTACTATTGAATAGATATTATGAAATATATTCTTTCAGTCTTTATCGCAGTCCCTGTTGTTTTAAGTTGTCTGGCCCTGCCTGCCAATGCGTTGTCTTCAGAGGAATTAAGTAATGCAATGTCAAGACATCTGAACTGCCTCCCCCTACAGTCAGTTGTCATGGACGAACAGGAAATTTCCATAAGCAAAGAGAAATTGTGCCTTGCAGCCGTCTATGTCGCTACTGGGATGAAGCCGCTGTGGGTCAGTGAAAGAGGCCCCGGTGAAAATGCTGCCGTTATACTGCAGTTCTTGGAGAATTCCAGGACCGAAGGGCTACGTCCGAGTGATTATGCTGTGCAGGATATTCTGAGTCTCTGGAAGTCACGAAATTCTGATGACTTAGCCCGACTTGACACTCTATTGACCATTAACCTTATAAAATATGCCCATGATGTAAGTCGAGGGCGGTTGATGCCCTTTAAGGGAGATCCCCAGTTGTTTGCAGAAGCGAGTGACAGGCATTTTAAACCGGTTCAAATAATAAAAAGGGTGCTCGCAGCGCAAGACCTTGCCTCCCATCTTGCGTATTTGCCGCCATCCCATGAATATTACCGTAAACTGCGAGAAGCCCTTAAAGAGTATAGGGATATTGCCGCAGCAGGCAACTGGGAAAAGGTCGCAGACGGTAAAATGCTCCACCCGGGCGACCGGGATGAGCGGTTGGAGCAGGTAAGAAAACGACTAGAAAAAAAAGGTGGCACGGAAGCAGGCGGAGAAAAAGAGAATTCTTATGATGATCAACTTGTTTTGAAGGTCAAGCAGTTTCAGAAAAGTTTCGGTCTTGAAGGCGATGGGATTATCGGTCCCAAAACTCTGGCAGCACTGAACAGGTCTCCGGAAGAGATCGTCGATACGATTATTTTGAACATGGCCCGTTGGCGCTGGCTGAATATTGAGCTTGGACGCCGTTATATTCTAGTGAATATTGCGAACTATGAACTTATGGCAGTAGAAGAGGGTCGCAGAAAAATTGAAATGCCGGTAATTGTCGGTAAACAGCAGCATCAGACACCTGTGTTCAGCCGCCGTATTCAATACGTCGATATTAATCCATTCTGGAACATACCGTCCAGTATTGCCGCTAATGAAGAGCTTCCCGAACTACGTAAGGATCAATTTTATCTTGCCGACAGGAAGGTGCGGGTGTTTTCCAGCTGGGAGGATAATGCTGTGGAACTTGATTCCACTGCAATTGACTGGCAGGCCGTAAGCAGTAATGATATGAAACGTTACAAGCTTCGTCAGGATCCGGGGCCGTGGAATGCCTTGGGAAAAGTCAAATTTGTGTTTCCCAATGAATACAGTGTCTATATTCACGGCACCCCTGCACAGGAACTTTTTGAAAACAATATAAGGGATTTCAGTCATGGCTGCATCAGGGCCAGTCGCCCCTTGGCCCTGGCTGAGTTTCTGTTATCTGAGGAAAAACAGGAATGGCCTCTGGTAAGGATACAGGAAATTGCCGACATGGGTGAGAGAACGGTTGTGAGATTATCGGATCCGGTAGCAGTTCATATCACCTATCAGACTGCATGGTTTGACAATTCCGGTGAAATTAATTTTAATAGCGACGTTTACGGCCGCGACAGAAGGCTTGCGGAAATATTGTTTGCCACTCAGGACAGCGTGACCTCAACAGATAGAGATTTTCAGATAGATGGGTAATAATAAAATCTACAGCCGCCGCAGTTTTTTAAAATACTCCCTGGGAGTTGCCGCAAGCATTGCACTCGCCAATCCCCTTGAAAGTGTTGCTGCTTTTAAAGTACATCCGATGTCCTTCTATCATACTCATACCGGGGAACGTTTTATGATGACTTATTCCTGCGATGGTTGTCCTCTAGAGACGTTAGAAAAACTCAATGATTTTCTTCGTGATTTCCGGACCGGGGAAGTGCACCCGATAGATCCGAGACTGCTGGATATCCTCTTTGGAATTCAACAGAATAGCGGGAGCAGGGGAATTATAGAAGTAATCTCAGGCTACCGTTCTCCCAAAACGAATAATTTCCTTCGTTCACAAAGCGACTCTGTTGCCAGGAAAAGTCTGCACATGAAAGGGCAGGCCCTGGATATCCGTATAACCGATCTTAAGATCGAGCAGCTGCGCGATGCAGCAGTTTCATTACGCCGGGGTGGTGTAGGCTATTATTCCAAGTCCAATTTTGTACATATTGATACCGGCAGATTCCGCACCTGGTAGCAATAACAACGCTTTCCTGTAACACTAAAATGGGGACAGGTGTGAAAATTTATCCCCTTTATTTAGTCAAAAAAATCCCCCATCCATTTCTGGATGAGGGATTTTTATAAGAAGAATTCGGCGGCGACCTACTCTCCCACCAAGTCGCCCTGGCAGTACCATCGGCGCAGAAGAGCTTAACTTCCGTGATCGGAACGGGAACGGGTGTGA
>JBDLJI010000067.1:0-8699 GCA_039714455.1 Thermodesulfobacteriota bacterium | reverse complement strand
ATCACGGATTCAGCATTATGTATAAAATTGTTGTATTTGAAGAAAATGGCTCAGGAGAAAAAAAGATCCAGGGTATAACCCGTCATGGGACGGGGGTGGATATTGTCAAAATATACAATATCGAGAAAGCTTTGCCTGAAGTTGTGGATGATCCTGAAACGTTCATCCCGAAAGATTTTCATGCTGATCTTGTCCTTGATTTTTTGAAGCACCTAGATCTGTCAGAGTATCTCGCCCAAGTGTGCAAAGAAAAGAAAATCCCTGTTGTCGCCTCTGGCAAGAAACATGCAGATGCTCTTACACCGTTTACCTGATGCGGACTTGGCCGCCTGCAGGCTGCAGGCTTATATGGAGAACAATTTGGTTTTCCAGAATACAAGATTGAAGTTGAGGCCGATAGAATCAAGAGCATTGCTGTTAAAAGAGGTGCACCGTGTGGGGCAACATGGGATGTTCTCTCCAGAGTTATAGGGTTGCCGGTCCAGGAGGCTATCACAACCCTGGCACGGGAAGTCCAGTATATCTGCTATGCTGACCCAAGTAGTTTTGATCCAATATCAGGCAAAAGTCCATTGCATTATGCCGGTGATGTGCACGCCGCCGCATTGAAGAAAGCTCTGTCAGAAAAAGGTTCCTGAGAACCCCGCATTTCCCTGAATCCGTGAGCCGTTGTATGTATCCCAGGTTCAGGTAAGCGACCAACGGGAGACTCCGAGGAAGAGTCAATTCGGCAATGGTTTCTCATGCCGAATTGGCTATAACGCCGAAAATGGGATACATACGACGGCCCCGAAGCACCCCGCAAGGGGGTATAAAGGCGATAAATGGAAATGTTGCAAAAGGGTGAATATAAAATTGGGTGCCGGCTCTCTATTATTACTTGTATATATTGGGATCAAACATTTTAAACAATTTTCCGTCACTGATTTAGGAGCTTGTTTCCCCTAAATATAGCCTTACTATATTGTACATGAATATGAAGGATAGCATATTTAATAAAACCAGATTGATGTTTGTTTCGCCCTGGTTACTGGCAGCAGCTATAGGTCTGCTCTCCCTGATTATTTTCATTTTTGCAGCCAACAATATCAAGCGTGAAAGGAGTATGCTTTCAGAGGGCCTGTTTCGAAAAGGCGATGCTATAATACGATTTGTCGAGGCCGGCATGCGTGCCTCAATGATGACTAGCATGATGGGTGGTATGATGGGCCTGAATGTTCCTTCTGTTGAGGGAATTGCTCAGACGCAGAGGTTGATCGAACAGGCTTCTGAATCGCCTGATATTCATTATATTGCTGTCATAGATGTTTCCGGGAAGGTTCTTGTCCACAGCAATCCGGAGAAAATCGGCAATAATATCAGTCGGGATATGAATATTTTAGTTAAGGCTTATACTGGAGGAGTATTCCACATAATAAAACAGCCCGGTTTAAATCAGAAGTTTTTTGAGGTGCTAAGCCCCTTCAGGCCTTTCAGAGCAGGAGGTGGATTAAAGAGATGGCAGGAGCAGTTCAGGCAGCAGAATTCGACCAAGATAGATGTATTACCCCAGGGAGATACCCCTCCTGACAGCCGGCATCAGTCATCGCTTGGATCAGAGACACACCCGCAATTTATTCTGGTGGGACTGGATATGACGGAGTTGGAGAATACGATCAGGAGATATCGTTTCCAGATGATATTTATGTCATTGACCCTTCTTCTGGTCGGTCTGGGAGGTTGGATATCACTTATGGCTGCCCAGGGCTACAGTATTTCCCAGGAAACCCTGAAAAGGATGCGGGCCTTTACCGGTCTATTGATATCAAAATTGCCGGTCGGCATCATAGCTACGGATCATGAGAACAAGATAAGAACCTTTAACAGTACAGCCGCTGCTATGACCGGTATAAGTTTGGAAACGGTCCAGAATAGTGAGCCTGAGGCTGTGCTGCCCACGGAAGTTTCCAGGTTTTTTCCTTTACATGAAAACAGTGACGAGATTACGGACCGTGATGTGAGTTTGGCCGGTGGTGACAATATTAACTATTCTCTCCAGTTAAGCTCATTGCCGGTATATAATCAGGACTCAAATTTTATGGGGCGGGTGTTGCTCATGTATGATTTGTCAGAACTCAAGAGACTGGAAAGGGAGATCCAGCGGCATGACCGCCTGGTGGCCCTTGGAAAAATGGCAGCAGGTGTTGCCCATGAGGTCAGAAATCCTCTTAGTTCAATCAAGGGTTTCGCAACTTTGCTGGGGTCTAAATTCAAAGAAGGCAGCCAGGAACATGAAGCTGCAGATCTCCTGGTGTATGAAGCAGAACGGTTGAACAGATCCATTACTGAACTACTAAATTATGCCCGGCCAACGACTCTGAAGAAAGAACAGATAAACCTCGGAGATCTGGTCGCTTCATCATTGAAGTTGATCAGTAGTGATGCCCAGGCTTTGGGAGTGAAAACCTCCTTGAAAATAGATCCGGATATTCCCAGTATTAAAGTAGACCGGGATAGAATAAACCAGGTATTGCTCAATCTCTATCTCAACGGTTTGCAGGCCTTTGAGGCATCCAGCCCCGAAAAAGAATTAAAGGTATCTGTGCATTCCGATGCTGCAGGGGGGGCTATCAGGATAGAGATTCAGGATAACGGCAAGGGTATTTCGCAAGAGAATATTGATAAAGTTTTGGATCCTTATTTTACTACGAAGCCGGAGGGAACCGGTTTGGGCCTGGCATTGGCCTACAAGATTATTGATGAACATAACGGGACCATCCGGTTTAAGAGTACCGAGGGGCAGGGAACTGCAGTTTCGGTTACGATTCCCGTGCAGTAAGATTCTTGAATTGTGTCGAGGAAATGTCTTTAAAAAATCAAATCTCTATGCATACTATTGAACTTTCAACATTACTGCGGACGGAAACCATGGGAATACTCCTGGGTAAGGTTGCAGAACCTGGCGATATCATAACCCTTGCCGGAACTCTTGGAGCCGGGAAAACAGCTTTGACCCAGGCTATTGGACGTGGTTTAGGAGTCGATTCTCGCATATATATAACCAGCCCTACATTCAGCCTGCTTCATGAATATCAGGCCAGGATACCATTGTATCACATGGATCTCTACCGGCTTGGCTCTGAAGAAGAGATCGAATCGCTTGGTTTCCCTGAATATTTCTACGGTTACGGATTGACAGTTATAGAGTGGCCGGAAAGGCTTGGGAACCTAATGCCTGCAGAACGGTTGCATATTGAACTTATCATATCCGGAGAAATTTCCCGCACCGCCCATCTCTATGCCCATGGAGAACTTTGGCAAAAAAAAGTGGCCGATATAGTTTCCATGGTGTAAATAGATTCCTTTCTGATGTAAAATCATATACCACATTGTGGCATATGGTCCTGTAGTTTCTGTTACTCCAACATTATTTGGATGGACTATTTTAGTAAATTACCATGAGATAGATATATAATTTGCGAGGAGAATAACCATGGAACAAAAGCCGATACGTTTAGAAGACTGCTACAAAACATATACCTATGATCAGGATAAGGTGTTTACACCTGTTGAGACTGTAAAACGTTTTAAGGAGCGTCTTGAAGAAGTGGATTTGGAAATTTTAAAGGAAGTCAGACGCATTGATAACGGGCGGCTTGATATCCCAATCTATTTCAGTATTACCGGTAAAGATGCCAGAGACGTCATAGGAAATAAAAAGCAGATGGGAAAGGGTATCACTCCGGAACAATCCCAGGCAAGCGCCTGCATGGAACTGGGTGAGAGATTCAGTTTTTTCAGTTTCATAAAAAATCCTGATAATTTTATTATTGACACCTATCCGAATCTGAAGGGTGCCGGCTATAATCTGATGCCTGTAAAAAGGCTGCTGCAGTCAGTCCATGATGAGACCATGGAAGAGGAACTGCTTGAAAAGCTTCTAGCGGATATTCCTATTAGATGGACATGGGCAACCAACCTGAATAAAGAGGAAGAGGTTTTAATCCCGTTTTCCTGGTTTTATGCCATTAATGAATTTAATGGCCCCTCTAACGGCAACTCTTACGAGGAGTCAATCTCCCAGGGCATATGTGAGATAATTGAACGCCATGTCTGTTCGGTCGTAAGCCATGAAAAGAGACCTGTGCCCCGTATCAGGCTCGAGTCAGCCAGGGATCCTGTTTCCCGGGAGCTTATAGAGAAGTTCACCAGAAATGGTATTGAGGTCTACATTAATGACTTTAGTCTCGATACAGGAGTGCCGACAATCAGTGCTCTCTGTATTGACCCTTCCACATTTCCGGTTATGAGTGAGATCGTCTGGACTGCCGGCACAACACCTAACCCTGAAAAGGCCCTGATCCGGGCTCTCACAGAAGTCGCCCAGCTTGCAGGAGACTTCAATACCCATGCAAACTATGTGGCCAGCGGTCTGCCAAAACCGTTATCCATGCAGGAGATAAATTATCTCATGAGCGGACCTGAGATTGACCTGCAGGATCTCCCTGACCTAACCGACAATAATATGAAAATTGAAGTTGAGAGGTGTTTAACTGCCCTGGAAAAGCTTGATATGGAGGTTTTTATTGTCAACACCATGCATCCGGAGTTGAAAATGACCTCGATATATACAATTATCCCGGGCGCTCATTTCCGGGAGAGGGCGACAAGCAGGAATGCAGGCCTGTTTGCCGCAAAACTCATGGCTGAATTGGTCGAAAACCCGATTGAGTCCAACGCCCATCTGCTCAACATGCAGAAACTGCTGCCCGATGCCTATTACATAGAATTCTACCTGGGGCGCAATCTTTTGGCTCTTGACCGGCAGGATGAAGCCCTGATCCATTTTAATAAAGCCCTTGAAATGAATCCCAGTGATGAGGATCTTCCCTATATTTATTCCTATTTAGGCAACTGCCTCAAGGATCTCGAGCAGTACAGGGAGGCTATTGCCATTCTTGAAAAAGGTGCTGAAATAGATAACACCAGGCCTGATATCCATAATCTGCTGGGCTTTTGTCATTTTAAGCTTGAAGAATATGAAAATGCCGTTTCCCACTTCAGCAAGACCATTGAGTTAAATCCATCCTCGGCAATCGATTATGCCAACCTGGGGGTTAACTGTCGCAGGCTTGAGAGGAATGAAGAGGCCATCAAATATTTTGAGCTTGCTTTATCACTTGATTCGAGTATTGAGTTTGCCAGAGATAACCTTGCGCAGCTTACTGGCGTGGTCTCATGAAATTACAGTTGCGGTCGCAGCTTTCCTCTATTTAAAGCTGTGGCCGTTTTACTGCCTTCCAATTGCAAATTGTCGTAATTCAGAGTATTTATACCCAAGATTGCCAGCTTTTTTTTACATAATTCTGTTGTGATTTTTGTTGTGCATGCTGCGGTTGTTGTATGATAGCGAAGTAGAGCTTTGGCAACAGAAAAAAATATTCCATAAATCAAATATTTTCACTAGCAGTGAAGTGGGTTTTTGAGAAATAGCACAGGTAAAGCATGAAGCCACTCTCCATTGTTGCCTACTTTGACGGACGCCTGGGGCATGAAAAGCAGACCCAGGGGATTTTGGATGCCTTGGCTGACATGACTCCAATCGAGGTTTATGCCATAAAGGTTTCCTTGGCTCCTGTTGTATATGTAAAAAATTGGCTAACCTACCTCTCGCCAATTCTAATCGGGGCCAAACAGGGAAGGATTTTACATCCTGTTGATCTTATTATTGGCACCGGAACTCATACCCATATTCCAATGCTGTTGAATAAAAAGTCGCAAATCGATTTTTCAGGAAAGCAAGCGCGGGTTATTACCTGCATGACCCCTGATACGTTGCTTCGGAATAAATTTGACCTGTGCTGCATACCCATGCATGATCAGCCGGCATCAGCAGCCAATGTATTTGTTACACAGGGACCTCCCAATACTGTAAAGTTTGAGGGAAGGCAGCAGAGTGACAAGGGGCTGATTCTCGTAGGAGGTTTAGATACAAAAAGCCATGTATGGAAATCCGCTGAGGTCGTTGAGCAGATTCGAATTATTATTGATAAAGACCGAACCATACACTGGACAGTATCATCTTCACCGCGCACCCCAGAAGAAACCTGCAGAAGCCTGGAAGACATGGCCGGCATCATGCAGCATCTTTCTTTTTTTAGATCCAAGGATACGCCCGCCGGTTGGGTGGAAGATCAATATGCAAGTAATGGTACTGTCTGGGTGACGGCCGACTCCATTTCCATGGTGTATGAAGCCCTGACAGCAGGTTGTTCAGTTGGGGTTTTGCAAGTGGAGTGGTTACGCCAGGACAATAAGTTTAATAGAAGTCTTCAGTTTTTAACCGAAAAAGAAATGATCGTCGACTTTGATGCCTGGCAGAAAGGAGCATCAATGCCAACACTAAAAGATAAACAGCTTAATGAGTCATTACGCTGCGCCCGGGAGATTTTAAGAAGATGGTGGCCAGACCGCTTATAGTAATTCAGATGTTTTGCAAACCAAAGGAAGGTGGCTTGGAGCATGAAACCGATATGCCGGGTAAATACCTTGTATGGCTTGGGTTTGAAATATCGAGGGGACAATGATGAGAATCATGCATATACTTCCCGAACTAGAGGAGGGCGGTGTTGAACGTCATGTTCTTATGTTGTCCGGTCAGCAGCGAGAAGAGGGGCATGAAGTCAATGTTGTTTCGGCGGGCGGGAAATTGGTCTCACAATTGGCTCAAGGAATTCTCCATATTCTTTTCCCTGTTCACAGTAAGAATCCTCTTGTGGGAATCTACTGTGCTGTCCGGTTGGCCTCGTTGGTCAGGAAAAATAAAATAGATATTATTCACGCCCATTCCAGAGTTCCTGCCTGGATTGCAATGTTTACCAGCAAATTTTCCGGTAAACCATATATAGTAACGGCGCACGCTTATTTCAGTACTCAGGCTAAATGGATATATATCCCATACCGACAGGCAAAGACGGTAATTTGTGTAAGCAAATCAGTACAAAGCGGGATGAAAAACTGCTTTGCAGAAAATACTGTTGTAATACGTAATGGCTTGCCTACTGTAAAAACCACATGGAAAGGGTCTGGCGGCTTAAGGGTAAACTTCCTTTTTGTGGGAAGATTGACGCAATTAAAGGGGTTGCAGGACATTTTAAAAATTGCACCATCAATACAAGGCAACTGGAAGATTGATGTCCTAGGTGATGGGCCTTTACGTGGTGAACTTGAAGAAATGGTAAAATCGCTCAGGTTGGAAGAAAAGGTAATTTTTCATGGTTTTCAAGATAAACCTGATTCATGGATGGAGACGAGTGATTGTCTTCTATTTCCTTCGTACATTGAGGGTATGCCTTTAACTTTAGCACGGGCAATTCAAATAGGAATTCCTGTAATTGCCTCTGATATTGAACCGATCAGGGAAATGGCCCTTGGAAAAAATGGGCTTGTAAAGCCTGGAGACCTGACTTCCTGGAAAAATACCATTGAAAAATTTTTTGTAACCAAGCAATCTCCTGCAGGATTTGATAAAAATGCTATTCCTACAATTCTTCAAATGACTCAAGAAGTGCAATCAGTATATGAGTCTGCAATTTCCCCTGAGGATGGATGACATTGAAGATACTTCATTATGTTGATGAAAATAATTTAACTTGGGCAAGACCGTGGCTGCAATTAATAAAATATCTCGAAGATAAAGGGCTGCAAAATCATATTTTATGCAGGCCTGGTGGTTCATTAGACAAGCACGTTATAGAAAATAACATTGGCCTGTCAACATATAAGCCTTTGATATCGTCACTCCCCCATTTATGTCCGGGGGTTTCCGCTATAATTAAGGAAATAAGACCTGATATTATTCATACCCGTCTTTCCTCAGCTGCCATGATCGGAGGATATTGGGGCAAGCGAATGGGCGTCCCTGTTGTATCAACCATTGATAAATACCCGAAGAAAAAATATTACAAACAAAGCACGAAGCTGATACCTTGTTCAAATGCTATTGCCACCCATATGAGAAAACAGGGCTTTTCTGATTCTGGCATGCAGGTAATATTTAATCCGGTTAATGTGGATGAGTATCGCAGAGACCTTCAAAAGCGGAAACACTTCCGGGATACCAATGGTATTCAGGAAACAGATTTTGTTATTTTAGGCGCAGGGCGGTTTGTCGACTGGAAAGGATTTGATACTCTTTTAGAAGCATGCTCGCTGCTTGAGAGTAAGTTGGCATCTGTTCAAAATTGGAAAATTTGGCTAGCAGGGGATGGACCGGAAAGACAAAATCTGGAATCGTATGTTAAATCATCGCCCAACCTGGGATCAAAGGTCAGATTCTGGGGCTTTGTTGATGATATACGACCATTGATGTGGGCCTCAGACTTATTTGTTCTCCCTTCTCATAATGAACCATTCGGCTTAGTGTTACTCGAGGCTATGGCTTGCGGCCTGCCGGTGATAACAACTTCATCTGGCGGTCCACTTGATATAGTATCAAAGGACACAGGTTGGCTTTTTAAAGCGGGAGATGTGCATGCATTAGCCAAAAGGCTTACCAAAGTCCTTCAGATTGATGACCTCAGTTATTATTCTGAAATGGCCAAGGTAAAAGCTGATAACTTTTCAGTTGAAAAAATAGGGGAGCAGACTCTCAGGTTTTATGAAACAGTCATTGATTCTTAATAAATTAAGAATTGAGCTCCATCCCCAAAAAAACTTTA
>JBDLJI010000066.1:0-8725 GCA_039714455.1 Thermodesulfobacteriota bacterium | reverse complement strand
ATGCTCATTGTCGGCGGCCTGATAAGCTCTGTTGAAACTGACGAAGGCAGCAACGTTACCGGACTGGGCAAGTTTCCGGGCCTGAAATACATATTCGGCAATAAAGCGGAATCCCTTGTCAGAAAGGAACTGGTTATTCTTTTGAGGCCAAGGATTATATAAACTCATGAGAGCATTTGCAAAGTTTATATTTAGAAAAAATAGCAAAACCGAATTCAAATTTGGAAGGAGATTCCATCATGTCAGTTAAAAGATTCTTTCTCTACGGCTTTTTGGCTCTGCTGGTCAGTGGTTGCGCATCGGGTCATTCTGTTACTGAGGAAACGCTCCACACCCCGGACACGCAATCGGGTTCATACGTCTGTGCTACAGATAAGACAGTCGTACTCTTACCTTTTGCTGATTATTCGTCAGGGGATGATGTCATGTCTGTCTATGAGAGGAGCAGAAGCGTAACAGAAGCTCTGACTGATAGGTTTATCGGCAAAGGCTTTAAGTTGCCGATCCAGGAGGATGTAACCCAGTATTTGGTGGACACTAATATTATCAGACTGGCATCTCTGGGCCGCACTTCCCGGCTGGAACAAGAAATGAAAGGTGAATGGTCAGATGAGATGAAAGGGGAATTCCAGGCGTGGATAGATGCTGACAAGGCAGAATATGAAGCAAAAGACCGTGCTGATATTGGGGTTCACGGGCTGAACAAAAAAAGCATAAGCAAACTCGGGCGTACATTTAATGCTGATTATATTGTACGCGGGCGGATCATCGAATATAACCTGCAGAAAGAACATACCTGGAATATAAAGAAGAAAGGTTTTCTCCCTTTCGTCATGAAAGGAACAACCCAGGCTGCTTTCGGTTTTGCTGAAACAGAAGAGTATGATAATTTGAACAACATAGCACTCTGGGGTTTGGCAGGCGCCATTCTCGGATATAATCTGGAGGTCCCTTTTGAGCCTGAAGTTACTACGATCACCCCTACTGCAACTATTACAACTGGCGACACCTCAAACGCTGAATTCTGGAATACTGTAACCTGGGGCTTTGTTGCAGGGAGTGCTGCACATCTTGTCAACCAAAGCGGTGACACGCCGGAGGCCATTGTCCACCTGCGCATCTGGGTGCAGGATAGTGCAACAGGCGAAGTGGTCTGGACCAACAGGGCGGAAGTCAAAGTGGCGCCTGAGTCTATCTATGGCGACAAGCGTTCAAGTGCTATGTTCAAAACTGCTGTAAACAGGGCCACAACCATATTGGTTGATGATTTCTGGAACAAGACAAAAGCAATTATGTAAATGGGTAAAGAACATCAGGGAGCTGAATTTTTTAAAGCTGCCGTTAAAAACTAACCCGCAATTTGTAATTCATTAATAGAGGGATTTCCATGGAAGTACCCGCAAAGTTCAGATCGGTATCGGCAGGTTTTCGTTATTGGTTGTTAGCCTTTATTTTTATGGCAACTTCTATGTTTATCATCTCCTGTGGCAGCGGAGGTACCACTATAGATACTACAGGAGGAGGTGGTGTTGGTGGTGATACAAGTTTTGAATTAACGTATCTGCAGAATGTGATAACGGGCGGGACGACATCAATTTCTGCTTATGTTACTCAATCAGTTGTTTTGCCAGAGGGGGGCACTGGAACAATTGCGGCGCCGGGTGTGCTCGTCTCTTTTGAAATTATTGAAAACCTGAGCGGCGGCAGCACCTTAAATGCAGCAAGTGTCCAAACAGAAGCTGATGGCCGCGCTTCTGTTACTTATACTGCTGGTCCGACTGACGGTGTTACAGATACTGTTAGAGTTAGAATAAGCGGAATCGACCCTCAAGATGCTTTAATTACGGTTAATCCGCCAGGCGTTGGTACCACTAGTGTTACTGTAAGTGCAGATCCCGTAACGCTTGAGGCGGTTGATCCGCTTGATTATCCTATACCAGCAATCATTACTAATCAGGCAACAATTTCAGCAACGCTTACTGCTGGTGGGACAGCCCAGGCTGGCGAAACTGTAAGTTTTACTACAACAAGCGGTACCCTGTGTGATTGGCCTAATTGCACTGCTGCTGCATCCTCTGCTCAAACAGACACAAATGGAATAGCCAGAATAACCCTGCAGTCGTCAACCAACCTTGGAACTGCGACTGTTGAGGCACAATATGGTTCGACATCAGGATCAACATCCATCGCTTTTATCGCCGGCCCCGCCTTTGACTTTACCCTGTCTGCAACCCCGCCCAATCTCACCGCTGATGGCAGCAGCACTAGCACTGTAACAGCTGTGGTCGCGGACGCGGCAGGACATATTGTTGCGGATAATACTGAAGTGAATTTTTCTCTTAAGAACACTTCTGAAGGCTCTGGGAGCTTTGTGGAGATTCCCCCAACCGATAATACAGTCAACGGGGTTGCCACTGTAACCTTTAAGGCAGGAACGGATACTGGAGCTGATGGATCTATAGATATAAGGGCTTCATCCGGTGGGGTAGATTCTGATGATATTGTTGCAACATATGGCGACAGCCTTATTACCCTTATTACTGAATTTGTCGGCAGTGTCACTTTGACCCTTAATAACAGCATATTGACGGCAAACGGCACGGATTTTACCGTTGCGACAGCCACTGTATTAAACTCAGGTGGAATACCTGTCAACCCGGCCACACCTGTCACTTTTACAACGACCGGCGGTGATCTTGATACTAACTTTGCCTTTCCCGATCCTAAAGATACAAGTGTATTAACCGAAACATTAGGTGACCTGGGGCAGGCATCGCTCTTTCTGCGGTCAAGCCTGGTACCAGGGCAATATACTGTCTCAGCAACTGCAGGCAGTAAAAGTGCTGCGGCACCGGTTACCTTTGAGGCATTACCGGCAGATGCTAGCAATTCATTTTTGAATATTGTTGAAGCCTCTATTCCTGCAGACGGAACCACTACTGCAACCATCCAACTAACTGCCCATGACATATTTAACAGCCCGGTGGCGGATGGAAAGACAGTGGAATTCACGACAACGAGCGGTACTATTTCAGGCCAGACAACAACCCTTGCTGGAGTCGCAACCGCAACCCTCACCAGTTCACTTTTAGTTGGCACGGTCACCGTGAATGCTACTATTGACGGTATTACTTTGTCAGATACAATAGATTTTACTGCTCCTACGGTTGTGGGATCAGACCCCAATACTATCCAACTTGACCTAAGCGACACGTATCTCCCTTTGTCAAGCCCAAGTGGAAGTGATTTTATAGAGATTACGGCGACAGTCTTTGATGTAGAGGGAAATCCGGTCGGGGACTGTAGTCAGAATATCGAATTTTCTATTGACGCCGGACCTCCGGGTGTTATGCTTGACGGCTCAACCGCAACCGCAATAAAATCCACAACTGATGGTGTTGCTTCAGTCCTTCTCACAGCCGGGACAACACCCGGGACGGTCACGGTACAGGTAAGTGCGACAAAGGCGGCTGACTGCACTACTCTTCTGGCTCCACCGGTAACAATCCTGTCAACGGCTATTACCATTGCATCCGGACCAGCTGTATTTATGTCTCTTTTTCCGGATGTAGATTTAGTTGATAATCAGGATGGTTCCATTAGCATGATAATGAGCGCCTTGGTTACGGATGCATATGCCAACCCGGTTGTGGATGGTACCGTTGTTTTCTTTACATTTGAAGATGGTTTAGCAGGTGCACCTCCTTTTGCCGGTCAAGAAGTCTGTCCGGCTGCGGCTACCGGTACATCAGCGGAAGCTGGATCTTGTGTAGGAGTAACAGCTGAACAGGATGGTGTTGCACGCACATTGCTTACCTGGCCTTCTGAGCTTACTTGGACAGGTTATACACTTTATGCTGAAACACAATTTGGAGGTGTTACTGATTCGTATACAAGCATCTACCCTGCTATTGAAGGTGTTACCATAGTTGTAAGCGTAACACCTCCTAGTGTGACGGCGGGAACCCAGAACATAGATGTAACTGCACGATACCAAGACGGCGTAGGAAATGATATATATAACAGAGATCTTTATTTTACTAGCAACAGTGGTTTAGTAACTGTGGATACAACGCCAGTTGCAACCAACATTGATGGTTATGCCAGCACAACTGTCGGTACTGCTAACTGCTCAAATGATGCAACGGTAACCATTACGGCTTCTGATGCGCCTTTTTCAGGGGACGGCCAGTTGACCATTCAAGGAACAGAGCCCACCGCGTCATTTACCAATACGAATAATGGCACTTCCTTTACCTTCACCAATACATCCACAGAACCTCCAGGCTATTCTTACACTTATGCTTGGGACTTTGGTGATACTGCGTCTGGAACAAGCACCCTTGTGAACCCGACGTATGACTATGGAGCTGGTGAATCAGGCAATACGCTTACGGTAACTCTTACGGTAACAAGTGATGCACCTGGGGCGTGTTCAGATATTATCACAGGTTCCGTTACTGTTCCTTAGAAGAAGCGTATTTAAATAGAAAAACTAAAAAGCCCCGGACCGTTGAAAAGGTCCGGGGCTTTTTTTTTATTGCTTAATCTTTTAAGAACTGAATCAGTTTGCTTTCTGTTCCTGTGCCTTTTGTTTTTTGGATTGATACAATGCCGGAAAGTTAATGGGTTCAAGCATGAACGGCATGAAGCCGCCGTCCACTGACACCTGGCTGACAATCTGCCTGGTATAGGGGAAAATGAATGTCGGGCAGTCAACGTGCAGCACCTGATCAATATGCTCTTCCGGGATATTTTCCATCAAGAATGCACCTGCATGTTCCACTTCAACAACCATGAGCGTCTTGCCTGACTTGGTATCTTTAATGGTAGCAGAAACTTCCATACAGACTTCCCAGTGCTTTTCATCAAGTTTCTTATTTGTTAACTTCAGGTTCATCTCAACTTTTGGTTCCTGGTCCTGGAGAAAAAAAACATCAGGAGTGTTTGGGCTTTCAAAGGAGAGATCCTTTAGATAAAGTTTTTCCATCCTGAAGACCGGCATGTCCGCAGTAGTTGCATTGTTCTGTTCACTCATAATAATGTCCTTCTTTTGTATTTGTATTTTTCGAAGCTTTTCATCAATTATAATTATTATTGCACTTATCTTTAAGAAAAACCCCTGCATATATACTGCAAAGTTGCAGGAGTGCAAGAATATTTTTCTCCATTATTTGCTAATTGATCTGCCCAAATCCACTGCAGAGCAGGGCTAGCAGTATATCTTAATATTGCTGTTAGACTGTTCTTTGCATCTTCACACACCATTATTCGCAAATTATTGAGAAAGAGCTAAAAGACCTGTTTGAGAAAGGCACCGGTGTAAGAATTTTTATTTTTCGCCACTTCTTCAGGTGTGCCGGTGGCAATTACCCTGCCCCCTTCTTCACCTCCTTCAGGTCCGAGATCGATAATATGGTCTGCGGTCTTTATCACATCCAGGTTATGCTCAATGACAACAACTGTATTACCGCTGTCAACCAAGCGTCCCAGGACAGTGAGGAGATGGCGGATGTCGGCAGGGTGCAGTCCCGTGGTTGGTTCATCAAGAATGTACAGAGTGGAACCGGTGGCCCGTTTGGCAAGCTCCCGGGCCAGTTTGATGCGCTGCGCCTCTCCGCCGGAAAGGGTTACCGAGGACTGCCCCAGGCTGATATAGGAAAGCCCCACGTCAGCTAAAGTCTGCAGCCGATTTTTTATAGGCGGAATATTGGTGAAAAATTCCAGCCCCTCCTGAACTGTCATGGACAGGATGTCGGCAATATTCCTGGAGCGGTATTTTATCTGCAGGGTTTCGCGGTTATATCTGCGGCCCTTGCATGTATCACAGGTAATATAGATGTCAGGCAGGAAATGCATGGCGATCTTGATAACGCCGTCGCCTTCACATGCCTCGCAGCGGCCGCCTTTGAGGTTAAAGCTGAAACGGCCCAGCTTGTAACCCCTGGCCCGGGACTCCGGTAAACGTGACAGCAGTTCCCTGATCGGGGTTAAAATCCCTGTATAGGTGGCAGGATTGGAGCGTGGTGTCCTGCCAATAGGCCCTTGGTCGATGTCAATAACCTTGTCTATATTTCCCAGGCCGTCAATTGTATCATAGCTTGCCCCTAATGTTTTGCTGCCGGAACTGCGGACATGCTGCACCGCTCCCTTATAGAGGGTTTCAATAATTAAAGAGCTTTTGCCGGAACCCGATACCCCGGTAACACAGCTCATGACTCCCAGCGGAATGGCAACATTCACTTTTTTCAGATTGTTGGCAGTAGCTTTTTTAATTTTAATGGTTGCGGTCTTGCCTTTTTTTACTTTTCGCCGTTTGTCTGGAACCGGGATCGTCAAGCGTCCTGAAAGATATTTCCCTGTCAGGGAAGTTTTATGTTTCAAGAGCCCGGGAACAGATCCGCTGTAGACAATTTCACCACCTTGCCGCCCTGCCCCCGGCCCCATGTCAAGCACATGGTCTGCAGCCATGATGGTCTCTGCATCATGCTCCACCACTATCACTGTATTGCCAAGGTCACGCAGACTGGCCAGGGTGTTGATCAACCTCTGGTTGTCCCGCTGGTGCAACCCGATGCTTGGCTCATCAAGGATATAGAGTACACCTGCAAGACGGGAGCCGATCTGGGAGGCAAGGCGTATCCGCTGGGCTTCACCGCCGGACAAGGTGCCTGCCTGCCGGGCCAGGGCAAGATAGCCTAAACCGACATCTTTGAGAAATGAAAGCCGGTCCATGATTTCTTTGATTACCGGTCCGCCGATCTTTTTTTCCCTGTCGGAAAAGGAGATGACCGGTAACTCTGCAAGCAGTCGCTCTATGCTCATCAGGGTCATGTCATATATATTCCATGAGCCGATGCGGACTGCCAGGGCTTCAGGTCTAAGGCGTGCTCCATGGCAGGTTGGACAGGGCTGTTCATTCATGAATTCTGTCAGTTCTTCACGTACTCTGGCCGAGGTTGTTTCCCGGTAGCGCCTCGCCATCTGAGGAAGAATTCCTTCAAAAGCAGTCTGGGCAGTAAGGCGTCGCCTGTCCTTCTGGTAACGAAACATGATCTCTTCCCTGCCTGTTCCATAGAGTACTACCTTCTGTGCCTTGGGCGAAAGCTTGTGAAAAGGGGTCTCAACACTGAACTTATAATGGCCGGCAAGTGCTGTGATCATCTGGCCGATATAGCTGTCGAGCGACCGGTAGCCCCATGGGGCAAGGGCACCCTGGCTCAGACTGAGGCTGGAATTTGGCACCACGAGCTTCGGATCGAAAAACTGTTTTACCCCTAAACCACTGCATTCTGAGCACGCTCCCTTGGGGTTATTGAAGGAAAAAAGCTGAGTTGTAAGATCGGGAAGACTTCTGCCGCACTCAATGCAGGCCGCTTTCTCGCTGAAAAGGATTTCCTGGTTTTCAGTCGGGAAGCTTGCCAGCAGGAAGCCGTTGGAAAGTTTTACTGCGGTGCTCGCTGAATCTGCCAATCGCTGCTCAGCTTTCGGTTTTAAAACAATCCTGTCAACAACTGCCTCAATGGTGTGTCGCTTATTCTTGGTAAGCTTTATCTCTTCATCAAGGCTGTGTGTTTGATCGTTGATCCTTACCCGGACAAAGCCCTCTTTGCGAAGATTTTCAAGCAGTTCGCGGTGTTCACCTTTTTTGCCGTCCACGAGAGGGGCCAGCAGAACAACCTTGGTGCCTTCAGGCTGGCGCATGAGGGAGTTGACCATATCTTCAATGGATTGCGACTGTATTTTTTTGCCGCAATCCGGGCAATGTGGCCGTCCGGCACGGGCATAGAGCAGTCGTAAGTGATCATAGATTTCCGTGATGGTTCCAACCGTTGAACGGGGATTGCGGCTGGTGGTCCGTTGTTCAATGGATACTGCCGGCGATAATCCCTCCAGCACGTCAACATCAGGTTTATCCATCTGCCCAAGGAATTGCCTGGCATAGGTGGAAAGGGACTCAACATAACGGCGCTGACCTTCCGCATAGAGGGTATCAAAGGCAAGGGTAGATTTCCCCGAGCCGCTTAATCCGGTCAACAGGACAAGCTTGTTTCGTGGCAGGTCTGCCTTGATATTTTTGAGATTATGCATCCTGGCGCCGCGGATGCGAATATATTTAGGTTCCATTTTAAAAGACTAATGTAGAATGCAGAATGTAGAATTTAAAAAAATATTAGTTGTTTTTTAAAGTAGTTAAGTAATCTTCAATCTTCAATTTTCAATTTTCAATCTTCAATTTTAATAAGTTTCGCACCAAAGAATCCGTCCAGGCCATCCTGGCCCGGGAGGGTTCGAAAAAATCCCATATTGTCAACAAGGCCCGTTGCCTTTTCGGGCAGCACATCCCTGCAGTGTGACAATGAAAACCGGGAATGTTTAGCAAGAAATTTGTGAACCACCTCTTCGTTTTCCTCAGGTTCCGTACTGCAGGTGGCATAGACCAGTGTCCCTCCAGGGGCCAGAAGTTGAGCAGCGTTGTCCAGTATGGCAGATTGTGTTTCCTGATAACGAAGCAGGTCGCCAGGGGTCCTGTTCCAGCGGATATCCGGGTGCCGCCTGATAACTCCCAGGCCTGAGCAGGGGGCGTCTATCAGTACCCCGGAAAATTTTTCTTTCATCTCCGGCACAAGAGAGTCAAGCATACCCTCAACAATAGTCACTGAAGTCTCGAGCCGCAAGCGGGCAAGGTTTTCCTGGAGTTTTTTTACGCGTCCAACATTTGGTT
>JBDLJI010000065.1:0-8853 GCA_039714455.1 Thermodesulfobacteriota bacterium | reverse complement strand
TTAACTTGGCTAAAGAAATTTGTTGTTTTATACCAGAAGAACCACCCGGTTGTGGTTCTTCTGGTTTTTTTTTGAGCAGAAAGATTTTTCATGCAGGATTAACTGTAACTAACCGTGTCTGCCGGAACACCTTATTCAACTATCCAACAACAGAAGGCATAAAGTAAAAGATGAAATGTGCTCTCATCATACCCGCCTGGGCTCCGGAGGATATATTTTCCTCTAAAACTGCAGGATCTCAGATCAACTACTGGCAGCCTTTAGGCACATTATATGTTGCCGCAGCTCTACAGCAGGCCGGTCACGAGGTGCGTTTTTATAACGGTGCCTTTATGGAGCATGACGAGATAATGGCCCAGGTCAAAGAGTACGGTCCGGAGTTTGTCGGCCTGTATTCAACTGCATTTGGTTGGGAAAAGGCCAAGAAGACTGCAGCTGATATCAAACAAAATCTTGGCAGGGTTTTTATTGTTGTCGGCGGGCCTTACCCGGTGGCTCTGCAGGAAAAATGTTTAGAAGATTGTCATGAGATGGATGCGGTTGTAACCGGCGAAGGTGAGATCACTATGGTGGAAATGCTCGCAGGGTTTGAGTCGGGATCGGGCCTTGATGGGGTTGAGGGTGTCGCATTTCGCGCAGGCGAAGAGATCAGGAAAAATCCACCACGGCCATTGATAACGGACCTTGACGCCCTTCCCTTTCCGGCCCGGGAGCTTTTGGGAGAGGCAGGGAAATACATACCGCCTCCTGCCACCTATAAGAGAAGACCGGTGGCAGTCATTATGACCGCCAGGGGGTGCAACCGTAAATGCCTCTACTGTTTCCAGATAGACAAATATCGTAAAAGCGGCATACGGTATCGCAGTGTGGAAAATGTGATGGCAGAGGTGGAGTTGGTTTTGTCCCAGGGCTACAGGGAAATAAAGTTCATTGATGATACCCTGGCCGCCGACTACAACAGAGCCATGACAATCGCCAGGGAGATAAAGAAGCGGGGCCTTGATTTTACCTGGTTTGCCTCGGCAGTTGTGAACCAGGTGGATAAGCCCCTGCTGCAGGCCTTTAAGGATGCCGGCTGCTGGGCTATTTTATTTGGTGCTGAAAGCGGAGTGCAGAAAGATTTGAACACCATTCGCAAGGGCATCACTCCAGCCCAGACCCGCAAGGCGGTCAAAGCTGCCAAAGAGGTTGGCATTACTGTCTATACTCCTTTTCTCTTCGGCATACCCGGACAGACCTATGCGGACGGCTTAAAAAGCATTGAGTTTGCCATGGAGCTGGATCCTGATATCGCTAACTTTCACGCTATCACGCCGTTTCCAGGAACGGAACTCTATGATAATATAGAAAAGTACGGCACAATGTCCGAGGACTTGTCGGATTATACCTACCAGGGTGCAGCCTTTACTCCCTACACAATGACCAGGGAGGAGATAGCTGAGCTGCGGCAGTTGGCTTTAAAAAAATTTTACTCCCGGCCCAAGTTTCTCTGGCGGAGACTGCTGGCACTGCGGAGCATGAGCGACCTTGCGGCAGCATGGGAGGGGATTAAAAGCCTTTTCTGGCTGCAAACAAAAAAGAACCTGTTCAAGCATAACAAGTAATGTTTTCCCCCGGACAATTCACAGGTTAGAGTTGCAGATATTCTTTGAGAAGAGCGGGGTAATTGCTTGGATTAAAGAGGATATTTGTCATGAAATAGCACTCATGGGTACAGTGGCAGCCTTTGTCATTTATAAATTCAAGGATTTTTCTGCCGCGGTCAGACTCCAGCAATTGCTGCAGGTCATATTCAGCCTCTCGAACATTGCCGAATTTCATCTTCTCGGAAAAATCCTCACAAGGATAGAGGTCTCCCGTTTCTGTCAAAACCAGGTTTAATTTGCCGGCAAAGCAGGGTGATGTTCTTTGACTTTGGTGGGCAGCTTCATAAATATAGCGACGCTGGAGAATATCCTGCGCAGCTTTAAGTTTGGCCCCGCGAAAGCCGTAAACAGCGGCCAACCGTTTCTTGAGATCGGACTCCAGCCGGGCAATGACCTTTTTGTATTTTTGCAGATCAACCTGCTTCAGGTCATCCCGGAAGACCTCACCCCGGATCAAAGAGACCGTGTGGGTCTTAACATGGGGAAGAGTTTGCACCAGGTCTATAACGCCACCAACAAGATCCTGGTTAGCCTGGCAAAACACGGTGTTGATGCCCAGTTCAAAGTTTGGGTATTTGTCAACCAGTCTCCCCAGGGCGGAACAGGTCTTCAGTGTCTTCTGAAAGCTGCCGGGAACACCGCGCAGCTCATCATGAACCGGTTCGGGCCCATCCAAAGAGAGTTTAACCACGACAGAACTTTCGGGACAGGCGCGCAGGATAGTTTCAACATTATGATAAATTGTATCCTGCAGCAGGCCGTTTGTGGGTAATAGAATGATTGCCGGTTTGTTTGTTTTGTAAAAAAGCTTTGTAATTTCAACAAGATCAGAACGCAGAAATATTTCACCACCGGAAAATGCAAGCCAGAGAAGATTGCCTAGTTGAGGAGCGATCCTTTCAATTTCATTAATTGAAAGCTCCGATGAAGCTGAAACGGCCCCGTTCTGTTTAGAGGTATAGAAACAGAACGGGCACTTGGCATTACACCGGCGGGTTAAAAAAAAGGTGAACTGGATTGGTTTTCTTTTCCACAGGATAGAATCCAGGTGGCGAAAAGGTGAATAAGTCATGGTTTGAAACCGAAATGTTGGCTGAAAATAGCGCTGAAGGCACCAATGCCCACAGCAAACGGATAAAGAAAGGTATAATACAGCACGGCAGAGATTGCAAAAGAAGGACCATCTGTTTTATGAAAAGCTCTGATAAGGCGCCGGTTAAGGTAAAGGTTAATGCCATAGAGGAGCAGGGCCGGCGCGACAATAATCCAGTTGTGCAGCAGCAAGCCCAGAAACAGAAAAACGAGATTTGCGAAGCATGAAAGCACATTAAACTTGAGCTCCTGGGAGGCTGTGCCGGAATCAGAGAGCAAATCTTTGTTTTTAATAGAATAAATGGACCAGTATTTCGTTTTGCGTATGCCGTTGCGGAATGATTTTTTCAGGGTGAAATTAAAAATATGCTGCACCTGGATAGCTGGGTCCATGCACATCCTGTAACCCATTTTTTTTAGCCGGTGGCTGTATTCGACATCCTCCAGAATGGGCATAAACTCTTCATTAAAGCCGCCACTTCTTTTAAAAATGTCTGCCCGTATTAGCATGGCATGGGTAGCTATATAATCAGGATCCTGTACATTCTTGGTTTCTGAATAGTGAATGTATATTGACTGGAAGATGCTGAAAAAGTTCTGGTCATAAGGCATCCAGGTATATGTTCCGCCAATGACAACTTCGGGTCCACTTTTCATAGAGGCTGAAGCAGCTTTTGCTAATGTGTCCGGCTGCAGAAGACAGTCAGCATCAATAAAAAAAAGAATATCGCCTCTGCTGTTTTGGGCTCCGGTGTTTCTTGCCTTGGATGCGCCGCCATGCTCTGATAATCGTATAAGCCTGCACGGGTACTGGGCAATAATGGCTATCGAGCCATCAGCAGAACAATCGTCTACAACTACTATTTCAAAGTTGTCAAAGTCGGAATTATAGGCGGCCTCCAAGCACAGGCCGATGGTTTTTTCGCCGTTGTGATTAGGGATGATAACGGAGATGAAAGGTGTTGCAGGGAGGCTCAATGACTATCCAGAAGTTGAGTCAGAGAAAAGAAATAAACAAAAAGAGGCCCGCGTGGGGCCCCTTTTTGTTTATTCGTATAAAAAACTGTTACCACCAGCAGATGGTCTGGTCTGCTGCCATAACCTTATCTACCAGAGCATCATAATCAGGACTATCTGTATTAAGATCAAAGCTGTCGCTTTCTCGTCCCTCGGAGACGATTTCAACCAGTTTTTTCGTGGTTTCAGAAGGTTCTGAACGATATACATTTAAAATTTTCATAATTATTATCTCCTTCGTATCTAACGTGAGCCTTTAGTTGCCATAGGGAACGATTACATCCATCTCTCTGAGCTTCTGTCCAACCTCTTCCAGCGTGATAGCTGTTAATTCGTTGGTGTCAACATTGGCCTGCTCAGTAGTATAGGCTTCTCCTTCCATATCACGGATCCACTCAAGATTTTCAGCGTTGTAGTCATCAAATTTACCCAACGTATGATTCATGACCACAGCATATGAGTAATGGTTGGCAACGGAAAGCCCCAAGGTGGAGCGAAGGGCATCCAGGGTGTTTTTTTCGTCATCACTTTTATCTAATAAAAACATTACTTTCTTTGGCATGGTTTCCCCCTTACAGAGTCATATATTTTTCACAGTCGTCAATGATATATCCGTGCTTGGCCTGGGTTGACATTTGTTTTTCGTCAAGGCCTTCAGGGATGTCATTTTGAGGGTCATAACCCATCTTCTTATAGCTGTCAGCGCAGATAGCCACTTCAGCAATATTGCACAGCTCGGGGAACTGGGGATCCCTTGCAAGCAGAGTTCCTTTCCAGGTAAAGAAAATTTTGACGTCGTTTCCTTTAGCCTTGGCCGCCTTGGCAATCCCCATGACGTGCGCCATGTTGTTAGTGCTCGTTACAAAAATACCTAAATTTGCCATGTTTACCTCCTAAACAGAAATTGTGTCACACCACTGTTAATAAAAGTGCAACAGTTAATGTTTTAGCTTTACCTACCTTTTTTGATATAAAATTTAAAAAAGTTCGCTTCTTCTTTTACCCCCAGGTACGAATGCCCGACACGGTCACACCAACCGGGCAGGTCGACCTTGGATCCTTCATCTGTCCCAATGATTTCAAGAACCTGGCCGCTCTCCATTGCATCTATTTCTTTTTTGGCTTTCAGTAGAGGCATGGGGCATTCCAGCCCTTTTGCATCTACTGTTCTGTCAGGTTTAATGTTATCCAAAACCAACACCCCCTCATTTGAAAAAACAATCAAAGATTTTTCTCTTGGCAGAAACTTTCAGCAAGATAAGGGGCTTTTTAAAAATGAGCAAGCAGTCAACTCCACAATGTGGCAATAATCCGTTTACTTAAACAGCCAAAAAAGATTAGTTACCATAAACAAAAAAGAAAACCCACAAAAAATGAGTGATAATTCATTTTTTATTACTTTCGCAAGGGAGATTTGTCAAGTATTGGAAGAAAGAAGGGTTTTTTGCTTGCAGAACTGTGGGGAAAAATGCTCTTTTTTGTTGTGAAAACTATGGAGGGCATGGAGATGAACAATGATGAAAGGCAGAGGCTGAGAAAAAAGATACTGGGAGCGCGGGACCTGCTGAGTGCCGGTGAAAGGCAGGAGAAGAGCCGTTCCGCCATGCAAAATTTCTTGAGTTTGCCTGAAATGAAACATTGGCCCACCCTGTTTATCTATGTTCATTTCCGCAGTGAGCTGGAAACACTGGAACTTATACATAGTTGTTTAAGCCAGGGAAAGCGTGTTGCTGTGCCCCTTGTTGACGCTGCAACAGTAGGTATGATTCCACTGTTGATAAAAGATCCGGAAAAGGATCTTGTACCCGGTTATTATGACATCCCTGAGCCTGACCCAAAGAAATCTCTTCGGGTTGCGGCCGGTGAAATTGACGCAGCTGTTATTCCCGGCAGTGTTTTTGATATCGGAGGGGGACGTCTCGGTTATGGCGGAGGATATTATGACCGGTTTTTAGTAAACGAGGCTCCCCGGGCTAAACGCATAGGGCTTGCCTTTGAGATGCAGGTCGTGGAACATGTCCCAATGCAACCCCATGATCAGCCACTTGATATTTTAATAACAGAGGAAAGGATTGTGAAATTTCCGGGTTAGACCCTAAAAAAGGAGCCCTCCAATGCGTAAAACGGCAATATTCAAAAACGACCTTTTCCTGGAGCATATCCCGGATTTCAATCATGTGGAATCCCCGGACCGCTTAAGGGTAATCTATGAGCAGCTTGAACAGCAGCCATTAAATGAGCTTTTTCTCTATCCGGAGTTTGGACCGGCTTCGCAGGATTCTTTAGCATTTAACCATACCCCGGAACATATCATGCGTTTAGCCGGAACTGCCGGTAAAACATTTAGCAGCCTGGATCCGGATACCCAGGCTTCATCAATGTCTTATGATGCGGCCTGTCTTGCAGCCGGGGCCGTAACAAATGGTATGGAGATGATCGTTAACGGTGAAGCAGACAACGGTTTTGCCCTGGTGCGTCCGCCTGGTCACCATGCAGAAGCTGAGCGCGCCATGGGGTTTTGCCTCTTTAACAATGTTGCTGTCGGGGCCCATTATGGTCTGCAGAAACTGGGCATGGATCGTATAGCAATCATAGACTGGGACCTCCACCATGGCAATGGAACACAGAACAGCTTTTATAATTCAGATCAGGTTCTTTATTTGTCAACCCATGCCTACCCCTATTATCCTGGTTCGGGAGGATTGATGGAAGTCGGCTCAGGAGCTGGAGAGGGGTTTACGGTGAATGTGCCCCTGTCAGGCGGCCAGGATGACCGGGCCTTTGCTGCTATTTTAAAAGAAATAATTGTACCGGTAACCAGGCAGTATAAGCCTGATTTTATTATAATTTCAGCGGGTTTTGATACCTATTTCGGCGATCCTCTGGGGACCATGGCGGTTACGGAGCAGGGATTTGCCTGTATGGCCAGGCAACTGGTTGATCTGGCAAATGAGATATGCGGGGGAAGGCTGCTGGTGGCCTTGGAGGGAGGCTATGATCTGCGCGGGTTGCGAGACGGGGCCCTGGCTGTTTTGGGAGAATTGTCGGGAGATCCTCGATGTCCGGGCAAGGTGGACGATGAAACCCTGCGGGCAATTGTTGATTCTGATAGAGAAGTAGCGGTTATTGAGCAGGTTAGAAACATTGCAAAAAGATACTGGAGCTTGTAAATATACCAGTCTTGATGGCGTTGTAGCCATCGTAAATTTGTAAATATTTTACAGCAAAGAGACAGTACCAAGAAGATACAATGAGGTTTTTATGAAAATTACGCCTGAAGAAGTTTCGCATGTTGCTAATCTTGCACGTCTACAGCTGTCTCCGGAAGAAGTGGAGGCAATGGCAAGACAACTGCATGACATACTCACCTATGTAGCCAAGCTGAACGAACTGGACACCGAGGGGATAACCCCGACGACCCATGCTATTTCCATTGTGAATGCCTTTCGTGAAGATGAGGTCAAGCCCTCTTTGGATCGGGAAAAAACTTTGGCCAACGGTCCACAGCAGGATGGAGAGTTCTTTGTGGTGCCTGAGGTAATTTAACGAATATGCTTGCGGAGCCTGGCAGGGCAGCGGAACTACCTTTAATTAAAGAGAAAAACAGAGAACAATGGCATTACACGCATTAACCATACATGAGCTGCAGGAGATGTTGGCAAAGGGCCAGGTATCAGCAGTTGAGGTGACAAGGGATGTGCTTGAGCGAATTGAAAAGGTTGAGGATAAGGTCAAGGCCTATATCTCTCTCGATCCGGAACTGGCACTGCAGCAGGCAGAAGCAGCAGACAAAAAATTAAAAGAGGGCACAGGAGGCCCTTTGTGCGGCATTCCGGTATCCATTAAGGATGTTCTTAGCACAGACGGGATGCGCACAACGTGCGGTTCCCGTATTCTTGAAAATTTTGTCCCGCCCTATGACGCCACCTCCGTTTTGAAGTTAAAGCAGGCTGATGCCGTGTTTATGGGTAAAGTCGCAATGGATGAATTTGCCATGGGCTCAACCTCAGAGAATTGTGCCTTCGGTCCACCTAAAAACCCCTGGAACAGTGATTATATATGCGGCGGCTCCAGCGGCGGTTCTGCCGCCTCGGTGGCGGCAGATGAATGTATAGCCTCGCTGGGCACAGACACCGGCGGTTCCATCCGCCAGCCAGCCTCCCACTGCGGGGTTGTCGGCCTGAAGCCGACCTATGGCAGGGTGTCCCGTTACGGCCTGGTGGCATTTGCCTCCTCCCTGGATCAGATAGGCCCTCTTACCAAGGATGTAACCGATTGTGCCCTGATGATGAATGTTATCGGTGGTTATGATGCAAACGACTCAACATCCGTTCCCCGGGAGGTTCCCGATTTCCGTAACGCCTTGAAAAAGGATCTGCAGGGCATGAAGATCGGCATACCCCGGGAGTACTTTCTCGAGGGGCTGGATCCGGAAGTTGAAAAAAACGTGCAGAAAGGTATAGAGCTGCTGCGCGAGGCGGGCGCAGAGACCGTCGAGGTTTCCCTGCCCCATACCGATTATTGTGTTGCAGTCTATTACCTTATTGCCCCGGCTGAAGCCAGTTCCAACCTGGCGCGCTATGACGGCGTCAAATACGGTTTCAGGGATATGTCCAGCGACTCACTCCTTGACATGTACAGGAACAGCCGTTCGCAAGGGTTCGGCGATGAGGTGAAACGGCGCATCATCATCGGCACCTATGCCCTGTCTTCAGGGTACTATGATGCCTACTATAAAAAAGCCTCCCAGGTTCGAACCCTGATTATTGAAGATTACAGAAAGGTTTTTGAAACCTGTGATGTCCTGGTTTCTCCGGTAACTCCGACGCCGGCCTGGAAACTGGCAGAGAAAATTGATGATCCCCTGAGCGTCTACCTGTCGGATATATTGACCATATCCGCTAACCTGGCAGGAATACCCGGCATCTCAGTGCCCTGTGGTTTCAGCGGAGAGGGGTTGCCCATAGGTTTACAGATTCAGGGTGCCCATTTTCAGGAGGAAAAGTTGCTGAACGTCGCGTATAACCTGGAGCAGCGCTTAAATATTTTTCACCTCCGTCCCGATAATCTTTAAGATTTTAATAGGGGTATTTTGAAT
>JBDLJI010000064.1:0-8914 GCA_039714455.1 Thermodesulfobacteriota bacterium | reverse complement strand
TCGCGATGCAATTCAAGGTAAAGTGCTTACCTGGGTTACACCTCAAGGCAAGGAGGTAGCGGGCATTTCTCTGGGGCCCGATGCTGATGGCATTTTACGCATCAGGGATCAGGCAGGGGGTATTCATACGGTTATATCCGGTGATGTTAACCTGGTTGGAAAAATCCCAGAATAAGGGACTTAAGGTTTTCCCAAAGAAAAACTCTGCAGCACTTCATGCAGTTCTGCAGCATGGTCGGCAAGTTTTTTCTGGATCAGGTGAAAGTCATCCTGGTCTTCCTCAGCATATATTTCCAGTAACGATTCGTACATATCAAAAATCTCCTGGGCATCAAATGATTGCATGATCTTCAGAAATTCTGCAGCAGGACCTATCGTCATTCTGTTTTGATCCTGGGTATCATCAAGTCCGGCAAAAAAACCGGCAACTGCAGCATGTATCGCAAAGCTTTCAAGCCAGACAGGTTCCCCGACTCCATCGAGTCTGTCCAGTCGTATTCTGAGGGTAAGATTGAGTAGAAAATGAATTGTCGCAATCAGCCGGTCGGCTTCTTCGGCCTGGTCAAACTGGACAAGGGGTTCATACTGTCTGGCAGTGATCAGTTTCACTGAGATTGCTCCAGCAGCTTCAGCTTTGGCCACGAAATCCCCGGCGCCATGATGCCAGGGATAGATCTGGCAGAAAGAGACCTGGTCATAATAGAACGTCAGGATGTAAGCAACCTGGCGCAGCAATTCATAACTTTCTGCATCTGTAAGAAACCGGTAGCCATTTGTATAATCCCAGAGATGGATTTTACGGTCCCCTGATTCAGGGTCAGCGCTTGCGTGCCATTCGTGATAGCCGTCAAGCCATTCACCTAACACCATGAGAAATTCTTCAGAGCCTGAATCTGTCTCCCATTTGACCGATTTTTTGCCATAATTTTTTGGAATAAATTCCAAGTTAATTTCAGAAAGTTGCTGAAGAATATTATATTCTTCAGCCAGTGACGTTCTGGCAGATTCTGCTAATGCAGTGGTTAGAGCAAATTTGATATTCTCTCCGGGGCCAACAATTTCAACACTTGCAATATGATAAAAAGCACCATGCTTTTCTGAGCGGATAATAATCTCAGAAATGTCAGCTAAGGCATGTTGTTTTTTGAGGACAGAATGGAGAATATTGCCATCATCGGGCATGATGAATTTTTGCAGGGCCCCAAAGTAGTCCGCCAATGTGAGGAACGGGTGTTTTTCCGAGGGGCTTATAAGGAATGGCTGCTCAAGATCTTCTGCACAAAGCTCAATATCGCCATGTTGATCAGAAAGAAGATAACGAAAACGCATGGCAAACCTTTTTCAACCAGAAAGCCCAAAGAGTTCAGTGGGCATCCCGGTTAGTGGTTAAAAGTAACAGATGGTGTTTTTACCAGTTTAGCCCGGGTTTCTCACAAGTCGAGACGTCGGATAGACAAGGTGTAAGAGGGTTGAGCTATACTTTAGTATGCACCCTTAAAGACAGGGTATAAACTTACCGCCTTACACTGCAGGCTATACGGATGTATCGGCTTGCCTTGTACGAACAGTTCAGCATATTTTCTCATCTACACCATTCGTAAACACTCTGCTCCTGTTAATATCCTGTATACCATCTTCTATGCCCTCAGACTATCACCATTCACTATTGAATGCTGAAATGTTCGTGAGAAATGTGGGCTAGTAACGGTAATATTCCGGCTTATAGGGGCCATCCACTTTGACACCGATATAGTCGGCCTGCTCCTTGCTCAGGGTTGTCAGGTTGGCGCCTATTTTCTTAAGATGCAGCCTGGCAACCATCTCGTCAAGGTGCTTTGGCAGAAAGTATACCTTGTTCTCATATTTTCCCTGATTCTGCCAGAGTTCAATCTGGGCCAGAACCTGATTGGAAAAGGAGTTGCTCATAACAAAGCTAGGATGTCCGGTAGCACAGCCAAGATTAACCAACCGCCCTTCGGCCAGGACAATTATCCTTTTATTATCAGGGAAAATAACATGATCAACCTGGGGTTTGATGTTTTCCCAGGGAAGATCCCGGATTCCTGCGATATCAATTTCGGAATCAAAGTGGCCAATATTGCAGACAATAGCCTGGTCAGGCATTTGTTCCATGTGTTTCCTGCTGATTACCTCCAAATTGCCGGTGCATGTAACAAAAATATTGCCAACAGGGGCTGCCTCATCCATGGTCACGACTCTGTAGCCTTCCATGGTAGCCTGCAGGGCACAGATGGGATCAATCTCGGTTACCAAGACCGTTGCCCCCATGCCGCGCAGGGCCTGGGCACATCCTTTGCCAACATCACCGTAACCGCAGACAACTGCAATCTTGCCGGCGACCATAACGTCCGTGGCTCGTTTAATGCCGTCTATCAGGGATTCGCGGCATCCGTAGAGATTGTCAAATTTTGATTTAGTCACTGAGTCATTGACATTAAAGGCTGGAGCAAGCAAGGTGCCCTTCTGCATCATTTCATTGAGCCGGTGTACCCCGGTAGTTGTCTCCTCGCTTATGCCACGGACATCTTTCATCAGCTCCGGGTACTTCTCATGCATTATCACGGTAAGATCGCCGCCGTCATCCAGCAGCATGTTAGGCCGCCAGTCGTCAGGCCCGAAAATTGTCTGGTCAATACACCACCAGAATTCTTCTTCAGTTTCCCCTTTCCAGGCAAAGGTCGGGATATTGGCAGCAGCCATGGCCGACGCTGCGTGGTCCTGGGTGGAGAAAATATTGCAGGATGACCAGCGGACCTCAGCACCCAGATCTATGAGCGTCTCCATGAGCACGGCGGTTTGGATGGTCATATGCAGGCAACCGGCTATCCTGGCGCCTTTAAGAGGTTTCTGGGCGCTATATTTATCCCGGATTGCCATTAACCCCGGCATCTCTGTTTCGGCAATATTTATTTCTTTTCTACCCCAGGCAGCCAAGCCCATATCAGCAACTTTAAAATCGGCTTTATCATTCATAACTGTGTTCATGGTTATTCCATGCTCCTTTGTGTTTCAGGGAAATATTACTGCTATAGTGCAATATTTTAGATTCCAGCTGCGCTTTTTAATTCGTCGGCCTTATCAGTGTTTTCCCAGGTAAATTCAGATCTCTCCCTGCCGAAATGGCCATAGGCGGCTGTTTTTTTGTATATAGGCCTGAGAAGATCAAGGTGTTGTATAATGGCTTTAGGCCGCAGGTCAAAATGTTCCTTGATCAGCTGTTTGATCTTTGCGTCTTCTATTTTGCCGGTCCCGAAAGAATTAACATTAATGGATACCGGGTTAGATATACCGATAGCATAGGCAATCTGCACCTCAATCTGACTGGCAAGGCCTGAAGCCACGATGTTTTTGGCCACATACCTTCCCATATAGGATGAGGAGCGATCCACCTTGGATGGATCTTTGCCGGAAAAGGCGCCGCCCCCGTGTGAGCCCATACCGCCATAGGTATCTACGATTATTTTGCGTCCGGTAACACCACAGTCACCCACCGGCCCTCCGATTACAAAGCGGCCGGTCGGGTTGATGAAGTATTTGGTATTCTTATCAACCATTTTTTCCGGGAGAATTGGCTTGATAATTTCCTCCATGACGCCTTCTTTCAGGTCCTCATAGTCGACCTCAGGGCTGTGCTGGGTGGAAAGGACAACGGCTTCAACCCTATTAGGCTTGCCATCTAAATATTCAATCGTAACCTGACTCTTTGCATCCGGCCTGAGCCATGGCAGCAACCCTGCCTTGCGGACTTCTGCCTGTCGCTTCATCAGTCTGTGTGCGTAGGTGATGGGCATGGGCATCAGAACCTTGGTTTCAGAAGATGCATAGCCGAACATCAGGCCCTGGTCGCCAGCTCCCTGGTCAAGGTCCATACCTGAGCCTTCATTCACGCCGACGGCAATATCCGGCGACTGTTTATCTATTGATGTGAGTACGGCACAGGATTGGGAGTCAAAACCCATTTCAGATGAGTTGTAACCAATTTCCTTAATTGTATCTCTGACAATACTTGGCATATCCACCCAGGCAGAGGTGGTTATCTCCCCGGCAATAAGGGCCATGCCGGTTGTGACCATTGTTTCACAGGCCACTCTTGCCTGTGTGTCCTGTTCCAGAATAGCATCCAGTATGGCATCTGAGATCTGGTCGGCAACTTTATCCGGGTGCCCTTCTGAAACCGATTCCGAAGTAAAAAGATATCCTGACATCAGTCAAGTTCTCCTAAAGTAAGAGTTTGTCAAATAAAAACGTTTCAATTATGTCTAAAAACATAACTTTTTGCTCGATATTCTACTATAAGTCAAGTAAAAGCGTCTCGCCACAAAAGAAAAAAGAAAAATTATGGTGAAAGAGTTTGGGGTGAAAGCAGAGTGTGGCCGATATAATTTTTTCTTGCTTGACAAAAGATGCCTGACTTATAAACTTTTTGTTTTAGACCATCATATTTCGCTTGTTAAATGATAGATTTTTTCGGTATGATTTATTCCCATTTGCCGAATGCAGTGGAGCTGATTCAGCTTGTTAGGCCTGGGATTACTGCACATAAAAATAACTAGTTCAAAAGGAGACAGGGGTTCATGAAACTTGGAATAAACGGCTTAGGCCGTATTGGCAAACTGACGCTCTGGCATCATGTATCAAGACAACATTATTCTGAGATCGTTATAAATATTGGCAGGAAGGTAGGAACCTGCCTCAATGACCTGGCTGCGGCAATTGATAGGGACTCTACATATGGCCGACTGGGTGTTTTTTTACACGGCAACAAATGTACCAGGATTATTGAGAACCTCAATGAAGCAGATGGCTCAATGGTTATCAACGGCGTGCCCGTCAAAATTCTTCAGGAGGCGCGTAATCCCAAGGACATAAAATGGAAAGAGAATGATGTCCGTTTTGTAGTCGACACCACCGGTGTTTTTAACGACCCTACTGCTGATGCCGAATCACCGGGAGGGGCATTACGGGGCCATCTGTATGCCGGCGCTGAAAAAACACTTCTATCCGCGCCTTTTAAGATAAAGGCCAAGGGCCTTGATATGCCCGAGGATGCAGTGACCACTGTCATGGGCATAAATGATGATGATTATGTGCCTGCAAAGCATAATGTCATTTCAGCAGCCTCCTGTACAACTACATGCCTGGCCTATATGATCAAGCCCTTAATGGACCAATTCGGCGCTGAAAACTTTTTAAGTGCCTCCATGGTGACAGTGCATGCTGCAACCGGCAGCCAGCAGGTGCTCGACAGGCTTCCATCTGCCGGGGCAGGTGATTTGCGCAAAAGCCGGTCAATATTGAACAATATTATTCTTACCACCACTGGAGCGGCACGGGCACTGGGCCTGGTTATCCCGGAGATGAAGAACATCGGCTTCATTGCAGAGTCTGTGCGTATTCCCACTTCAACCGGTTCTCTGATTGTGCTGGTGCTTAATCTGCAGGATGATCTGGACAATCCGATTAAAAGGGATTTGATAAATTCTATTTATAAGGAGTTCTCGCATCATTCTCCTTATATCGATTACTCTGAGGATCAGAATGTCTCATCGGATATTGTCTGTATACCCTGTGCCGCTACCGTAATAGAAGGAACCGAAACCCATACAAGGACTGCAACAATCGGGGTAAACCTGGACAAGATTAAAAGCTGCAATATTGAACCGGGGGCTTCCCCGAAAATCCAGGTGCCTATTACCCAGGCCGTTATATATGGCTGGTACGACAACGAGCTTGGCAGCTATACGAATATGCTTGGGGATTTGACTGTTTCCATTACCGATAAAATGGTTTAGCTGTGTTGTGGTCCGGAAGAAATTAGTTATCTCGCCCATGCGGTCCGGGGACATTCCAGAGATACTCGAGCTGGAAAAAAAGGCCCCTTCGGCCTGGAGTGAAGATCACTTCAAGGACGAACTGCAGCAACCGGCAGGCTTTCAGTTTGTCGCCCGCAATGAAGCAACAGAAAGTATCGTGGCCGCGCTGTTCGGCCGTATTGTTGCAAACGAGGCGGAAATTCTGAAATTAGGTGTTGCCGAATTTGCACGCAATAAGGGCGTGGGGTATCAGTTGCTTGATTTTGCAGTAAACTACAGCAGTACACGGGGAGTGCAAAATTGTTTTCTTGAACTGCGAGCATCAAATGAAGCAGCCAGGCTCCTTTATGAAAAGAGGGGGTTTGTTTGTGTGGGGACACGTAAGGACTACTACAAAGAGCCGGTTGAAGATGCTATTTTGATGCGGCTTGAGCTTTAAACTTTACAAATCAATACAAGAATTCACGATTAATACCCCAAGGAGGGTCAATGAAAAATATCAGAGACCTTGATATAAAAGAGAAAAAAGTGCTCATCAGGGTTGATTTCAATGTACCCCTTGATGAGCAGGGCAATATCACAGATGACACCAGGATTCGCGGGGTTTTGCCTACCATCAACTATGCTCTGGATGAACATGCGAAGGTTATCATCTGTTCTCACATGGGCCGGCCTGATGGTCAGCGTCAGGAGAAGTTCAGCCTGGCTCCGGCTGCCAAAAGGCTCTCCAGGCTTTTGGATAAGGAGGTTAAGCTGGCACCGGACTGTATTGGGCCTGAGGTTGATGCCATGGTCGCCCGCATGAATCCGGGAGATGTTCTGCTTTTGGAAAATTTGCGTTTTCATGCAGCTGAAAAGAAAAATGACCCTGAATTCTGCCAACAGCTGGCAAAGCTGGGTGACGTCTATATCAACGATGCCTTTGCAGTGGCACACCGGGCCCATGCCTCCGTCGTAGGTGTGGTTAAATATTCTAAGGAGTCTGCTGCCGGTTTTCTGTTACAGCAGGAAATGGATTATTTCCACCGGTCGGCCAGTAATCCCAGTCGCCCGCTGGTGGCCATTGTGGGCGGCGCCAAGGTTTCGAGCAAATTAGGCGCCCTGCGTAACATGATGGACAAGGTGGACAAGATGATTATTGGCGGGGCAATGGCCAATACCTTTTTAAAGGCCAAGGGGCATGAAGTAGGCACATCCAGAGTGGAAGACGATCTGCTCGATACGGCCAGTGAACTTATTGCCAAGGCTCAAAAACAAGGTATCAAGTTATATCTTCCGGTTGATTGTATTGTTGCTGATAGGTTTGACCCTAAGGCCGAAACCAAGAGGACAACCGTGCAGGAGGTGCCCAGGAACTGGATGATCCTTGATATTGGCCCGGCCTCAACCATGCTGTTTGGTGAAGCCCTGGAAGATGCCCGGACTATTATCTGGAACGGGCCCATGGGTGCCTTTGAAATGGATGCCTTCTCCAGAGGAACCATGGCCATGGTGCAGAAATTGGCCACCTCCCACGCCCTGACCATTGTTGGCGGAGGTGATACGGATGTTGCAGTGCACAGAGCTGGAGAATCAAATAATATATCCTACATCTCAACCGGAGGAGGTGCCTTTCTCATGCTGATGGAGGGCAAGGTATTGCCGGGTGTGGCGGCACTGGAGAACAAGTGAAAATGAAAAATTGAAAATGTAAAATGTTTTTTTAACTTTCAATTTTCAATTCTCAATTTTACCTTTTAAAAAACGGAGTTTTTTGCCATGACGCGACGACCACTGTTAGCAGGCAACTGGAAGATGTATACTACTGCTCCAGAAGCACAGCAACTGGCAGCCGCTGTTGCCAAGGCTGCCAATAAAGTTTCCGGCAGAGATGTAATGGTTGCTCCTCCATATACAGCCCTGGCGGCAGTAAGCACTATTCTTTCCGATACCGGAGTTATACTCGGAGCCCAGAATGTCCATTGGGAGGAACAGGGGGCTTTTACCGGTGAGATATCAGCCCCGATGTTGAAGGATCTGGGTTGCAGTATGGCGATTGTCGGACACTCGGAGAGACGTCACGTGTTCGGTGAGACTGATTTTATGATTAACAGAAGGATAACGGGAGCAATGCAATTCGGCCTTATCCCTGTTTTCTGTATAGGTGAAACACTCGAGCAGAGAGAGGCAGGACAGACCCTGAAAGTACTTGAAGACCAGGTTCGGGCCGGGCTTGACGGCATTGAGTTGGCAGACGGCGGCCAGATTGTAGTTGCCTATGAGCCCGTATGGGCTATTGGTACAGGAAAAACTGCCACAGAATCACAGGCTCAGGAAGTGCACGGCTTTATTAGGAGCTTGTTTGCAGACATGTATGAGAAAGATATTGCCGCCCAGATAAGAATATTGTATGGTGGCTCGGTTAAGCCGGAGAATATTGATATTCTAATGCAGCAGAATGATATTGACGGCGCTTTGGTAGGTGGGGCTGCACTCAAAGCAGAAATGTTTGAGCGCATTATTTGTTTTCAGTAAGGTCACATGACCTCAAATTGGGTCTCCTGAAAAGGAGTAAAAGTAAATGGTAACTATACTGACAATTATTCATATTATGGTGTGTCTTTTTCTTGTATCTATCGTTTTGCTACAGCATGGCAAGGGTGCTGATATTGGAGCAACCTTTGGTGGTGGCAGCGGTGAATCCCTGTTCGGAACCGAGGGGCCGGTTCCAATAATGAACAAGATAACCACTGGAGTAGCCGTTCTTTTTATGGTGACATCAATTTCTCTGGCCTATATTTCGGCGCATAGCACGACCAGTTCAGTTATGGGTGGTTATTCGGTGCCGGCTCCGGTTGAGCAGGCAGCACCAATTGCAGAACCGTTGCCGCAGAAGATACCCATGCCGGCTACACCTTATGAAGAGCCTGCTCCTGCACAGTTTCCAGGCGGGGAAGGTAATAAGACCAGCGAATAGCAGATCGGAATAGTACAAAAAGACTGAATTTCAAAATTGCCGAAGTGGTGGAACTGGTAGACACGCTATCTTGAGGGGGTAGTGAGCCACGCTCGTGCCGGTTCGAGTCCGGCCTTCGGCACCA
>JBDLJI010000063.1:0-9297 GCA_039714455.1 Thermodesulfobacteriota bacterium | reverse complement strand
CTTGATATCCTTTCCTTTGGCCAGCAGATTGGTTCGCAGGACAAATGCGTTGGCCGATGGGACCCACCGTCTTGCCGCCGGTAAATATGGCACTAGACTTAAAAAGGGGCCGGCAGATGAACTAGGCCAGTTGACCCAGGATTTTAACAGCCTGGCCCTGACCCTTGAAAAGAATGAGCAAGGACGCAGACAATGGGTAGCTGACATATCCCATGAGCTACGCACCCCCCTTGCGGTATTGCGCGGTGAGATTGAGGCATTGCAGGATGATGTGCGCCAATTTACACCTGAGGCCATTCATTCATTGTATTCTGAAGTAATGCGGTTGAACCGGTTAGTGGATGATCTTTTCCAGCTTTCCATGTCTGATATAGGTGCCCTGACGTATAAAAAAGAGAATGTCGATGGAGCCGCAATTTTGAACCATGCAGTAGATCTATTCAGGTCTGAATTTGCTAAAAAAAATATTACCCTGACGGTAAATGCACCGGCAGAAGGGGAACTATATCTTTTTGGTGATCATGAACGACTGCACCAGCTCTTTGATAACCTGCTGAGCAATTCGTTGAAATATACCGATGCAGATGGAGAGTTGCGTATCCGTTGTCAAACAGCTGGCGGAGGAACGGAGATTCTTTTCCAGGACAGCAGTCCAGGCGTTCCTGCAGCAGATATTGATAGGTTGTTTGAACGCCTTTTTCGGGTGGAGAATTCCCGCAGTAGAACTTCTGGCGGCGCAGGTCTTGGCCTGGCAATATGCAGAAATATTGTTGAGGCCCATGGCGGGACCATTGCGGCAGAACCATCTCCGTTTGGCGGTGTATCTATCAGGGTGACCCTGCCCTTTGGAGAGAAACCATGACCAAAATTCTGATAGTAGAAGACGAACAGAAAATTGCCGAATTACTGAGAGACTATCTTATACAGTCCAGTTTTGAACCAACAATTCTTGATAATGGTCTTGATGTTGTTCCCTATGTGAGGGAGAACAAACCAGATCTTATTGTATTGGACTTAATGTTGCCGGGCCGTGATGGCATGGAAATATGCAAAGAAATACGTACGTTTTCCAACCTGCCGATAATCATGGTAACAGCCAGGGTGGAGGAGATAGACAGGTTGCTGGGACTTGAGCTGGGCGCTGATGATTATATCTGTAAGCCTTTCAGCCCCCGTGAGGTAGTAGCCCGGGTCAAGGCCGTATTACGAAGAACAAGTGGCGCAACAACCATTCAGGCCAAAGAACTCATCCTCGATGAAGCTCGTTATCAGGCATCTTTGCACGGAATTGATCTTCAACTTACAGCAGTGGAATTCAAACTACTCAGTTTTCTGGCGGCCCATCCGGGACGGATCTATTCCAGGGACCAGTTGATGGAACAAATATATACTGATCATCGAATTGTCAGCGACCGAACCATTGACAGCCATATAAAAAAACTCCGCAAGAAGATTGCCGCGTTGAGCCTGGATGAGGAGTTGATTGGATCGGTTTATGGGGTGGGATACAAATTTATCTGAATCGTTGGTTTGTTTCGTTAACCAACAAACGACCAGATGATTGACAGACAGAATATCTAATTTTATTAGGTTGGTGAGCATTCTTGCAAAAGGGCCATATGTCCGGTTCTGCGGTTTATTTTAAAGGCAGGACAATTTTTTCATTGTTTATGTGTTTTCCAACATGCTATATTACATATTATCGATGCCACTTTGTGGCAGATTTTTTCGCAGCGCGCTTGGTCCCCGCCCATTTGTCTTTACCATGAGGCCCCAACTCCAAGTGGAGAGAATTACATGAGAAAAGACTTAAATATTTTTGATTTCCTGGCTCAGATTCCCTGGTGGGTCAGTGTCAGCCTGTCTGCTTCTTTTTATCTTTTTCTACAATACGGTATTCCCTACTTTGAAAATCAGGGCTCCCTTGTCAATGAGGCCCATGTTTCACTCGGTCCTCTGTTTGCGCCGGTGGTTGCACTGGCTCTCCTGGCACCTGTCACCTTCTCGTTTCTCAAGTCCAACAAGAAGAAAAAACTGCATGACCTGAGGGAAGACATCAAGGCAATCCAGGATCTTTCATGGCCGGAATTAAAGGATAAGGTGGCTGAAGCTTACGGACTGGCAGGATACCTGATCATGGAAAACGATCCCTATACCTCTAATTCCAGTGTTGACCTTGTCCTGCGCAAAAGCGCCAACCTCTACCTCCTGCAATCCAGGTATTGGCGGAACAGAAAAGTCGGCCTGCGGGAAGTGAAAAAACTTTCCGCCCTCATGCATGAAAAACAGGCCAGCGGCATTTTTCTCCTGACAACAGGAACCTTCACCAAAAATGCCCGCCGCTTTGCCATAGGCAGACCGATTAACCTGATTGACGGCATACAGCTTGTGGAACTTCTTGACGACATTAAGAAGAACGAGCCACCTCCAAACGCTTCATATTAAAATAAATAATTCAATCCATCCTCACCTCTTATAGCCCGAAATACTTCTTTTTTTTATTTTTAGGTTGTTTATGGCAATACCCCTGTGCTATAAACATAAAGCATACCACATTGTGGCACCTTACATTCTACCCGCCAACGGCTTTTCTTCTTAATATAAGGCAGAAAATGACTGCATTCAGGAGACAGTAATGGTTGATATCTCATTTGAAATCAATGGAAAAATTGTGCAGCCGGACGACATGACTGATGCCCTGGATATTCTTTTTTTGAAGCATATCAGGGAAAAAACAAAAAACTCTTTAGCGTCAGTCTGTTGCACCGCGCATGGCAAAAAACCTTCCATCATTATCAGGGGGCAGACCATCGACAACCTGAATTTTGAGGTTTCCGGATGCTGTGATGACCTTATTAATAAAGTAAATAAACAATTAAATAAACGCGATTGAGAATAAAAATTTCAATTGGAACAGCGTAAGAAAAACAGGCAGGACTGGAGTTGTGGTATTATTTATTTGTCGATTTAAAAGAATATATTGCTATTAGTTATATTAGTGTTTATGTTTAGCGGAGTTCACGTGCAGTAAATGTTTGTAGTCAGTAATTACAGAAGACACACCGCACTTATAAATTAAGAAAGTGCGGTTTTTTTGTTTTTAGGGCTTGCAATAACAAGACTGCCAACCCGGTTTATCCAAAGATTCACCGGGGCCCTATTAATGAGTGGTTCCCAAAGGAACCCGTAATAAAGGAGTAGTACAAGATGGCAGAAGGTACAGTAAAATGGTTTAATGATGCTAAAGGTTTTGGTTTTATCGAGCAAGATGGTGGCAAAGACGTATTCGTTCACCACACAGCCATTCAGGCAGATGGGTTTAAATCCCTTGATGAGGGTGCACGCGTTTCGTTCGACATTGTCGATGGCGCCAAAGGCCCCGCTGCTGCAAATGTAGTAAAATTATAATTTACAGCAATCATAGTACAAAAAAATGGACTGCTTTTTGCAGTCCATTTTTTTGTGGAACTTCCTCCAAAACACCCTCCCCGCAATAACAATATTGCATCCTTTTCTGCACACTCGTGATATACTCTGTCCATTTGTAAGGCAGGACTATGTCGCTGCCTGAACCCATAATTCTTTCAGGTGCAATATTCCATGAAAAATACAATACAAGTCATACCCGTTATAAACCTAGCCCTTGCTTTTATTCCTGTTGTCACGGTCATTGTGATCCATCACCTCTGGTCGCAGGGATACAGGAACAGTCTCTATGCTGTTTCCCGCATGCTGGTTCAGCTTTTGCTGATAGGATATTTCCTGTCGTTTATTTTTGACTCAAATAGCGGTTGGGTCATCCTGACAATTGTGACGGTCATGGTTTTTATCGCCAGTTGGATCTCCCTGCGCACCATTAGAAACAAACAGCTGCTCCTCTACCCGAAAGCCCTTCTTTCCCTGATAATAGGAGGGGGTGTAACCTTGATTCTCATTACACAGTTTGTCTTAAATCTTGCACCCTGGTATTTACCCAGCTATTTTATCCCCCTTGCCGGTATGATCTTTGCCAATGCCATGAACAGCGTTAGCCTTGCCGCAGACAGGCTGGAAGCGGAGATTGACAGGGATGTCGAATATGAGAAGGCACGCAATATTGCTTTCAGGGCATCCCTCATACCCATTACCAATTCACTGTTTGCCGTGGGGCTTGTTTCCATCCCCGGCATGATGACCGGTCAGATACTATCCGGGGTATCGCCTCTCATAGCAGCACGATACCAGATTATGGTCATGTGCATGGTGTTTGGAGCAGCCGGAATATCTTCAGCCTGTTTTCTGACACTGGTCAAGCCGAATATTGCCCTAAAGGATACGTTGACCACTCCATAGCAGGCATTTCTCACGAACATTTCAGCATTCAATAGTGAACGGTGATAGTCTGAGGGCATAGAAGATGGTATACAGGATATTGACAGGAACAGAGTATTTATGAATGGTGTAGATGAAAAAATATGCTGAACTGTTCGCACAAGGCAAGCCGATACATCCGTATAGCCTGCAGTGTTAGGCGGTAAGCATACTAAAGTATAGCTCAACCCCCTTACACTTTGTCTATCCGGCGTCTCGGCTTGTGAGAAACCCGGGATAGCAGGTTGAAAAAAATCCATATTTTTTCTTTTTCTTATATTTTCCTATTGCCCATCATAAAATATGTATGCTATATAGTGTATACTTTAATTTTACTATAACTACATGTTGTATGATAAAGTCTGGTTCTGTTGCAGGCTTTGCTAGCCATAAAACTGTACAGCCGCAATAAAGCAGGCCTAAAACTGTCAGAATTCATGGGCATACTGTTCGCACTCGCAAAAGCTCTGGAAGCAAGAGATGACAATACCTCCAGCCATTCATTAAACGTCACAAAATACTCAATGTTGCTCGGCGAGCATCTCGGCCTTGATACAGAGGAACTCAGGTCCCTGAGCCAGGGTGCCTTGCTGCATGATCTCGGCAAGATCGGTATACCGGATGACATTTTGAAAAAACCGGGCAACCTGGATGACTCCGAGTTTGAGATTATCAAAAAGCATCCCACGCTGACTTCAGAGATTTTAGACTCCCTGGAAACATCAGATCACTTTGCAGAAATTGCTCGTTCCCACCACGAAAGGTGGGACGGCACAGGCTACCCGGACGGCCTGAACGGCGAAAATATCCCGCTCCTTGCCCGCATCGTGGCCATAGCAGACGCCTGGGATGCCATGACCAGCAACAGGGTATACAGGGATGCAATGAGTGAGAACATTGCGCTCGATATATTTGAAAGGGAAAAAAACTCCGGTCAGTGGGACCCCTACCTGGCAGACAAATTCATTAAACTTATTCGCCAGGGAAAAGGTTCTAATGATTATACTATGTCTGTTTGAGTATTCTTTTTAAAAAACCTCTCCCTGCCCCTAACCCGCAGTCACACATTTCAGCATTCAATAGTGAATAGTGATAGTCAGAGGCATAGAAGTCAGAAAACTGATTCAAATAAAATCAGGCCGTTTGTATAGTTGGTGTACAGCAAATCAACGGGCAATCGATAATAAAGCATGGCCATCTGCCCAATAATCTATATTAAGCACCCCATTCAGATGATCAATTTCATGTTCCAGTAACGCCGCATCATGATTTCTTGCTATCAGGGTTCTTTCCCTGTTGTCCAACCCTTTATACTTTAACTTTATATATGCAGAGCGTTTAATAATTTTATTGTCACCCTTCGGGACGGACATGCAATCATCTTTAGCTGCATACACCCCTTCCTTTGCCAGTATTTGAGGATTAATCAATACTTTAATTTCCCCGTTTAAACCGCAGACAATCAGTCTCTCTGATATGCCCACCTGCGGTGCGGCCAAACCTCTTGGTGTTGAACTTTTTGCAAATAAATCAATCATTGTCCGATAATGCAAAGTAGCAATCATATGATTACTTAAAGAAATTATATGATTATCAATAGGGTCTATCGGCTCTGAAATCTGACGCAGGACGGGATCAGGATATTCTATTATTCTCAACACATTATTGTTTTTTCTATAGAAGCCTAAAAATACTGCGATTCCTATAGCGATAACAGCAACATGCAATCCAACTATCAGAAGACTTTTTTTATTTAGCCACGCACTCATTTTTCTTTCTTCGGCCCCGGTTCTTTTTTCCTGCCGTCAATCATGTGCCCGATGGCAAGCAGGGGATGATGCCATATCATTCGGGGCCCGGCATGCCGCATGATATTACGTATTTTTTCTCTCATCTTGGGCTTATAACAATGGATTGGACAGTTGCCGCATGTTGTCTTGTTTTCCTGAAACGGGCAGTTTTTAAGCCGGAATCGTGCGTATTCCACAAGCTCCCTGCATTCGTGGCAGAGTTCCCCCCTGGTATGGTGATGATCCCTGCAGTGAATACCGATCATGTATTCTACAGTTTTCTGCTCTCTTTTCATGCGTAGGTGCATAGGGGGCTTGACTTTCTCCATGCTGATTTTACAAGAGCAATGATTTATTCGGTTATTTTCCTGGCCGGATAAACCTGGATCAATTTGCCTGCTGCAGCAGGTTCAAAACCTAAATTATGGGCAATTTCACTCCAGCTTTTACCCTGTTTTCCGTATTGCTCCACCAATACTTCCGGCTGCTGTTCCCCTGCATGGGCAAGGATAAAAACCAGGTTTATTGCCTTTTCATTCAGGCCGGATAATCTTAGTTTATTAATCTCTTCAGGCTTAATCCGGTAGAATTCACCAATTATTTCATCAGCAACCCTAACGCCTGCCTCTTCAACCGGCATGCCGGAACCGAGAGCTTCCAACAGTGGATCATTCTTGATCTTTTCCTGTTGCGACAGCCCGGAAATAATTTTTGCCCAGGTGTTATTTTCTTTAAGTAACCTGAAAAACTTCCGGATGTCCATCCCGGTTGTCTTTGAGATTTTCAAGCCGATCAGCAGGTCATCCTGGGCCACTCCCTCATTCATCTTGATCATAACGATCTGCCTTTTGGGAATACCAAATGATTTTGCCAGCAAACTGTTAAAGCTCGTTGCCAGGATATAATCATCAGACGCAAACCTGTCGGCTGGATAATAGCTCCGGTTTTTAAAACAATGGCATTGTATGGCGCTTTCTGCAAACGCACGTGCTACAGAGCCCAAACTAAAGAGGACAAGGGCTATCAGCAAAAGAGCCGTTTTTGATTTCAACAGATTCATGGGTTTATTTAGCATTGCTCTGCTTTATTACATTTTTTTATAGTAAGCCCCTCATCAGGAAAATCAAGCGGATTGCACAGTATTACACCAATAACAGTCTGAATAATGAAATTGGAAAAAGAGGAAGTTGTCAAGAGCATGGATTCGCTCAAAAACCAGGGATTCAACCCTTACTCAATAGTCCTGCTGCCTGAATGGCATCACGATGCAGGACATTAAATTTTAATCTACAAACACGCCTCAATATATTGCAATATTGAGGCGTGCTTTGACTACAGAGACAGACAGCTCAGTATTTAATTTTCTTCTATCTCCGAGAAACCCCAGTAGGGAAAATCCAGGTGATATCTTGCAATCAAGCCGGGACTGTTCTCACGGCTGGCCACCAGCCATAATGAATTAACACGTTCCGTTTCTTTCTTAATATCGATCGGCTCCCATTCGGGCAGAAAAATCATGGCATTATCAGCCGTGTATTCAATATCGCCGGAATCCTTAAAAAGCCCCATGTGTGGAACTCCGTCATAGCGGCCGCTTTCCTGGCGGGTTAACTCTGACATGACAAGGAAGCCGACCTGCAGTTCATCGCGTATGGATTCCAGTTCCCGCAGCCATGCATTTATCCCGGTCCTCCGTTCAGAAAAATCCTTAAACGGCAGCTTATGGAGGCTGTCAATCACTACGATGGTGTCATCCCTTCTTGTCTCATGACGCAGAAAATCAATATGCCGCCGCATTATAGAAGGGTTTATCTGCCGATCATTCACCACCCGAAAAAACTGCAGCATGGTTTGCAGCTCACCATGAGCGGCCTCAAGACGGCTTTTTTCTTCATCCGCCAGTTCGGTGGACACAATTTTATCCACCCCCACTCTGCTTAAACGGGCTAATGTCCTCTGATATATCTTCTGGGGACCGTTTTCAAAATCATAATAGAGTACCGGCATTTTCTTTCTGGCTATCTCGGTGCCCAACTGTATACCAAGGCAGGATTTGCCGGCCTTGGGTGGTCCACCGATTATGTTAATGCCGTATATACCGCCAACAGCCTCATCGTAGCGGGTCATGCCGGTATTCAGGGACCGATAGCTTTCAGAGAGCTGGCGTTCGATGTTGCCAAGAAACATGCCATACTCGTGACTCGGGGAACGGAAAGGAGAAAACGCCCGGGAACCATTAACCATCCGGGTCACTTCAGCTTTAAAATTCTCCAGGTTTTCATCTGCAAGCTGGGCCAGATTAAAACCCCGTTTAAACTGGGAGGGCCAATGCAGCAACCTGACCTTAAAACCCACCTGCTCAGCAAAAGCGCGGGCTGCCTCAACTGATTCCGGGGAATGGTTCATCACCATGATTACCGTGTTTATATAATCGAATCGCCTGATATCAATACTGCCCAGGTCGGCTGCGCTTGGCACCGCAATACCGGGAAAACCCAGATCACGCAGACAGAGGAGATTCTGTTCACCTTCCACCACGAACAGGGCGCCATCTTCACAATAGTCAATATCATTGATATTAAAAATCTGTAGACCGTTGGTGGCAAATGATTGATCACCATGCCAGAACCGTTCGCTTTCATCTTCCGGCATAATGCACTGCGCTGTATAGCATTTGCCGTTTTGCATAAAATACGGATAGACTATATAGCGGCCATTATAGCCGATCTTCAGTTCTTTCAGTGTGTCGGTGCCCACTCCGATCCTGGCGAAGTATGCCTCGATATTCGGAGTAAGCTTATCCTGATATTTATTGATATCCTGGTTAATCGTGCCACCTGGAAACTTCACTGACTGGGCATAGGGTTCCCGATCCGGATCATAGCCGGGAACCGTTGCAGGATCCAAGCCACTGAGCCTGGCAAAATGAGGTGCAAACCCTCCAGGCACACAGCGGTTCTGACAGCGGAAATATCCTGCAAAATAACTTCTCGCACCCAGGTAAACAACTATAGTGCCAGCCTCACCGTCTTCTTTATCGTTGCAAAACGGGCAGGCCCCTTTCAACATGGTGCCGTCAATTACGCCCCCGGGAAGATGCTCCTGATAAAAACCTGCCAACTTTTCATTCCGTGCCATAGTTCAAACCTTGATGATC
>JBDLJI010000062.1:0-9315 GCA_039714455.1 Thermodesulfobacteriota bacterium | reverse complement strand
TCAGGAGCAAACCCATCATCTGCAGGCGGCCCGGGCTTTTGCCCTTCCTTGGAGTCATAAAAGTCATAATTATAACTGATTTTTACCAAGGTGGGCTCTGGCAGAAAAATATAGGATGCCCAAAAAGTAGAGTTTTTTGTCCAGTTTGAATCTGAATAGTCTATAAAATCATAATAACCGCCAAGAACTATTCTCGGGAAAAAATCAAACAAAAATTCTAACTTGTAGTCTCGCCTTTTAATATTTCTCGTAAGGCTGGCTATAGTATCAGCTGTCACATCCTGCTTTACAGAAAAAACAGCCCGCATCTCATCAGCAATTTTTCCGGTAATAACACCATAAAAGAGAGGAGCGGTACTATATCCGCTTCCAAGGTTTTCAAAGCCACCTGCGAGGGATAGGCTCAAGGCCTGAAATATCTTTGCATCATACGTCAGCATCGTACGCCAGGCCCACACGGACTGATCATCATCCGTTGATTCATAACCAATCCTGGCAAGGTCCAGGCTCCACTTCTGGTTGATGGATTGAAAATACCATCCTCCTCCTTCCAGAATTTTCTGTTTAACAGCTACATATCCGTCCCAGCCATCATCTTCTTGAATGGTATAGGCTAGAAAGGCCTGGGGGCGACGTTTCAGATCATTTCTCTGAACAGCATCTGCCAACCCCGGAAAGTTTGCATTCTGTGTCTCGAGTTCCTGATACAGAATCGCCTCATCTCCAAGTCTATCAAGCTTGCTGTACAACCCAGCCAGATCAAAGGCTAAAAAATCATCACTGCCATACTCCTCAATTACATCCTCAAGCATATTTGCAGCATGATAGTAATCCCTCCGCATAACCGAGCGCCTGACAGATAACTCTTTGTTGAATCTTTTCTGCCAGCAATACAAAGCAAAATATGAGGCAGCCATAGAATTTACAGCCTGGCTGTTTTCTGAAAAATCAACAACATGCAGTGGCGACATTATCACCTCAGGAAGACTGAGCGGTATCTCCTTCGAAAAAGTAACAACTTCCCACCAGGAACTTGATGACAGGCCTGGTGCTACGGTTAAGGTCGTTTCCTGTATTTTTCTTTCGAGAGTCTCTTCAACCGAAGGATGTACTACTGACTCATAAAGTGTGACTGAATCCTTCCAGCGGTTCATTTCCCATAAGATACGGGCTTTCAGCAGTACAACATCCGTGCGGGCAGGATCGTCCGAAAGTATCACATCCCCAACAGCAAGTGCCTCCTGGAAATTGCCAGTCTTGGCCAAGAGTTCGACCCTTCGTGAGAGAAGCCATGAATTATCAGGATAACTTCTCTGCAGCAGGCCAAGTGAATCGCGGGCTGCAAGATATTCACCGTTAATAATTATTGCCTCTACAACCTGACGTTGTGCCGCCAGAGAGTTGGGTTTGCTTTCTGCTGCAGTTTCAGAAAATTCAAGATACCTTGAGAGGGAATCATACTCCCTGTACAGTTTTGCCAGGGCCAGTTGCCTGCCAAAGTCTTCTTCAGCAAAAGCCTTTGCTTCAGCAGCCGCCTTTTCTGCTTTAGAATATTTTCCGGCAGCTCGATAAACCTGCTCCAGCAAAACATAGGGTTCCGGCTCCATCCTATAGTTATCCCGCAGATCACGTATTATTTTCCCCGCCTCTGTAAATTCACCGGCATGCATAAGATTTGCAGCCATATGCTTGCGTACAATAAATTCAGGTGATCCATTGGAGAAAAAACTTTTTGGGCCATTAACTCCTTCCCCCCTTTTTCCGAGAGAAAATTGAGCTTTCCTGCTCAGCACAACAGCCTGCTCGTAATCACCTGTAGCATTCAGCATCTCTGCCCGAAGAATTTGTCTTTTCCAGACAAGATCATCTTGTGGAGTGACATCCGGGTGCAATCTATCCATTTCATGGTTGATTGCCTGCAGCCAAATTTCTCCCTGCGGTATATCCCCTTTAATAAGGGAAAGCTGAAACAGGGCCTCTAGCATAGGAATCCGATTCTCCTCGTTAGCAAGAGCGGAGCGCAGAGTTTGTTCAGTTTCATAAAAAAGTCCCAACTCTTTATATGATTCTGCAATACCCAACCATGAACGGATACGAAAATGTTCAGACTCGGCATCCCTCTGCAGAGACAACTTCTTAATAATATTTCGGTATCGTTGCCTCGCTCTACTGAAATAACCGGATTCCCTGTAGGCATCTGCCAGAAGAATTTTCAACTCAGGGTTTTCTCTGACCACGGGCATATTCTGCAGGTAACCGAAATGATACACTGCAGTATCAAGCAATCCCAAATATGCTGCCAAATAAATTACCCTTAGCCTGACATTATAACGATTCGGCTGTTTTTCAAGTAAAGCCTCATGGTCCCTGAGTTCATGCTCCGGAAGTTTAAACTTCTCTGAAAATGACGCCCTGGCTTCTAAACACTGAATATTCCTGCAGTCGGAATCTGCAAGCTTCGCAAAATATTCCCGGCTCAGCAACAGTTCATCTTTCTTCAAATATACAATAGCCAACTCCTGGGTTATAGCGCTGTCTCCCGGGGCAAGCTCATGGATTCTATGCAGAATTGCCAGCAACTCCTCATCCCGGTTCAATTGTCTTAACGATTTTGCCATGGACCGATAAATAGCAACGTTATCAGGTGCAATATCTGAGAGATATTTGACCATTGAAATGGTGCCTTCATTTTCCCCTATAACCATTAAATCATTAGCAAGGGCTGCAAGAATTTCCGGATCTTCGGGAGAAAGTTCAATCAATTGCCTGTATAATGGTATGGCATCTTGATATCGGCCGGCTGCTCCGTACTGCAAAATTATTTTTTTGAGTTTTGCAGATTTCAATTCACTGTCAGTAGTAAAATATTGATCCATTGATGCCGGGATCTCTTTTTTTCCACCGCTGGCTGCAGTGATGTTCTTAACCCGTCGCTTTACGTCACGATCTTCAGGAAACTGCTCTAAATATTTTTCGTAGTACAACAGAGCCTTTTCATGATCGCCTGTCTTTTCATATGTCTCAGCCAAACGTGGAAAGGACGCTACATCTCCAGGGTTATACTCAAGCATAGCCTGAAGATAAGAGAGAGCCCTGTCGAGCTGCCCGGCCTTTTCATAATATTTGGCAAGAAAATAATATGGTTCTAAATTATCAGGCTCACGCGCCAAAAAACGCTCCCAGTAAATTGATGCCTGCTGCTCCAGGCCTAAATGCTCATACGTTTTCGCTGCTTTATACAAGACATCGGGCTCAGCCTCTTCATTCCTGGCCAATATTGTTAAATGTGGCTTCGCCTTCTCATAATTCCCCTGATCAAAAAACAGGGTGGCAAGATAGCTGCGGACTCCCCTATTTGTTGGTTCCTGGCTGCTGAGCTGCTCTAAATACGGTAACGCCTCACTTTTTCTATCCAGTTTAGTCAACCCCTCTACCAATCCAGCCAAGGCCATCTGGTCAGTAGGGTTGCTTAAATATATTTTCTCAAAAAGGTCCACCGCCCGTTCATACTGCTCCAACTCCCACATGACTTTACCAAGGGAACTGACATACAAATCACTATCAGGTTCGGAACCAATAAGGAGTTCAAGAGGTTCTGCAGCCTCCTCCCAGCGCTTAAGGTGCATTAAGAGTCTTGCTTTCTCCCAGCGGGCCTCATCAAGATTGTTTTTCATGACTAACAGGGCACTGTATAGCCGTAATGCTTCTTCAAAGTCTCCCTGCAAGGCATTTATTCTTGCTTTATCCCAAACTGTTTTCCACTGTGGCGACTCCTTTCCAACCACTTCTATATTCTGTTCAGGAAGAAGGTCATGTGGCGTGACAGGAATTTCCCCGGCAAAACCTTCATACCCTGACAGGCCAATGAGGCAACCAAACACAATTAACAGATAAAATTTGCCTAGGATGTTCACTTGTTCTGTATAAATTTTGTTGATAGATTTGCGGGGTGCAGGATAGGTACGGCAGTATTGGGTAATACTATATAGTAATGGTATATTATTATGTTTTTTAAAATGGCATCTGACTGGCCTATTTTAGGCTTCCTCAGATTCTTCTTTACCAAAAAAATTTTTTATATCCGGCACTTCCTGTTCAAGATACTTTTTCATTTTTTTGAGCAGGTTCACCTCAATCTGTCGCACCCGCTCTCTTGAAATCCCAAAAATATCGGCGATATCCTGGAGAGTTTGTGGCTCATCACTCAGCAAACGAGTCTGAAGTATCGTCCGTTCTTTGTCATTCAGACTCTTCTGCAAGTCATTAAGGATATCATACATCCGCTCCTTGATCTCCCGGCCGGCCACGACTTCTTCGACACTTGGTCCCGCATGCGGGATAAAATCCTTTTGCTCATCATCTGAATCCTCTCGGACAGGGCTTTCCAACGACACATCCCAGTTATCCATCCTCTGGCTCATCTCAATGACTTCAGTTTCCTTGACATTCAGCCGTTGGGCCAGCAGCTTGGTATCCGGTTTAAAGCCTTGCGACTCTAATAGTTTTCTCTCCTTATTTAAACTGAAAAAAAGTTTTCGCTGGGCCTGTGTGGTTCCAATCTTGACCATTCTCCAATTATCCATGATAAACTTCAAAATATAGGCGCGGATCCAGTATGCGGCATAGTATGAAAACTTGACTTCCCGAAAAGGATCAAATTTTTTGGCAGCCTGAACAAGGCCGACGTTCCCCTCCTGTATGAGATCAAGAAAATTTTGCATCCAATACTTCTGGAAGTCCATGGCGACCTTAACCACGAGCCGCAGATTAGAGGAAACCAGCTTATATGCAGCCTCGGCATCACCAGTTTCTTTATAGTGAATTGCCAGCTCCTCAGTTTCCTCCCTGGAAAGCAAGGGGAACTGGCTTATCTCCTGGAGATAACGCTGTAAACCGGTGTGGCTTACTACCGGTAGATTCTTGTCATCCGGCATACTCACCAGTTGTTTAGTTTCCATCGGTTTCTTTTTCTTTTTGGACTCCTCTTTCATGCTGGCCATTCTAATAAAAGCGCCTGAAAGGTCAATCTCTTTCCTTATTGATTTTTATTAAAAATTTTAAACAACTATGCGTAATTTCATGTCATTATCTCTCATGTTATAAACAAATGGACATGTTTCCTGTTTTCATCTTCATGCATTTATGCTAAAAGTGTTCGCCTGCCGCGTCCTGAATAAAAGATGTGGCACCATTTATGGGAACTCTTTTTTGTAATAATAGATAAGCCGACAGATCATATTTTCCAATTCGTAACATTTCCAGGCAGATGCATTGATTTGTAGTAGCAGAGCATTATTACTTGGCAAGTCACACAGAAATAATTAATACTAAGCAAATGGAAAACATTAGAAACTTTTGCATTATCGCCCATATTGACCATGGGAAATCCACCCTTGCAGACAGATTTATCCAGATCTGTAAAATGGTGAGTGACAGGGAATTCCGCGATCAGTTGCTTGATGATATGGACATCGAACGGGAAAGGGGCATTACCATAAAAAGCCAGACCATCTGTCTGCCATATAAGGCTAAAGACGGTAAAGAATACATTCTTAACCTTGTCGATACGCCTGGGCATGTAGACTTCAGCTATGAAGTTTCAAGGGCCTTGGCATCCTGCGAAGGAGCCCTGCTCCTCATTGATGCAGCCCAGGGAGTTGAGGCCCAGACACTTGCCAATCTTTACCTCGCCATGGAAACAGACATGGTTATCATTCCTGTTATCAATAAAATTGACCTGCCTGCAGCAGATCCTGATGCAGTTGCAGATCAGATTGAAGAAGACCTCGGACTTGATCCTGAACATATCTGCCTCTGTTCAGCCAAAACAGGGGAAGGGGTTGGGGAAATCCTTGAAGCTGTGGTCAACCTGCTTCCTCCCCCTGAGGGAAATGAAAAAAAACCTCTTGAAGCCCTAATTTTTGATGCCCGCTACGACCCTTTCAGGGGTACAATCATTTCCACCAGAATCTTTGAGGGAACTGTCAAGCCTGGTGATATAATCCGTTTCATGTCTAACAACGCTGTCCACAAGGTGGAGGAAGTTGGACTCTTTAGGCTTACGAGAGAGCCGCAGAAAATGCTTGGTGCCGGCCAGGTTGGTTATATTATCGCGGGTGTAAAAAATGTCAGTGATACGAAAAACGGTGACACCATTACCCATAAAGATAATCCCTGCCCCAAACCTCTTTCAGGCTTCAAAGAGGTCAAACCTGTCGTTTTTTCGTCCATTTACCCTATCTCCACTGACGATTACGAAGATCTGGTCGTAGCACTTGAAAAACTAAAGCTTAATGATGCTTCCCTGACCTTTCAAAAAGACTCCTCAACAGCACTGGGTTTCGGTTTCCGCTGCGGCTTTCTTGGCCTGCTTCATCTGGAAGTTGTGCAGGAGAGGCTGGAACGTGAATTTGATATTTCCCTCATCATGACAGTCCCGACCGTACTGTATCATTTCTATCTCCAGGACGGCACAAAACTGGAGATCGACAATCCTGCCTATTTTCCTGATCCATCCACAATTGACAGGACAGATGAACCGTACATCAAGGCAGTCATTCTGTTCCCTGAACGGTACATGGGATCTATTATGAATCTATGCATGGAACGCAGGGGGATGAATAATCATTACCATTACCCTGCTCCGGGAAGAATTGAATTTAACTGCGAAATACCCCTGGCAGAAGTAATCTACGATTTTTATGACACATTGAAATCCACTACCCAGGGATATGGTTCCTTTGATTATGACCTGGGCGACTACCGCGAAAGTGATCTGGTAAAACTCGACATTCTTGTCAATGGAGAAAAAGTTGATGCCCTCTCACAGTTGGTACATCGTTCAAAAGCCAGAGAGAGGGCTTTGCATGCCTGCGATCGACTCAAGGAGGAGATCCCTCGCCATATGTTTAAAATCGCCATCCAGGGAGCCATCGGTTCCACTATTGTGGCCAGAACAAATATCGCTGCTCTGAGAAAAGATGTGACATCCAAATGCTATGGTGGAGATATAACCAGAAAGCGAAAACTCCTTGAAAAACAGAAGGCAGGAAAAAAACGAATGAAGACTGTGGGTAATGTTGATATTCCCCAGCAGGCCTTTCTGGCAGTGCTCAAATCTGAACAGAATTAATTTAGCAGTAGTCAACCTCCTGGCAAAATGCATGACATAGTAGAGATTGAGGTCTTTAATAAGCTCTTCAGTTCCATTGCGGAAGAAATGGGCATAATTCTTGCCCGCTCCTCTTTTTCTGCCAACATAAAGGAACGGAGGGATTTTTCCTGTGCAATCTTTGATGCAAAAGGAGATCTTGTTGCCCAGGCTGCTCATATTCCAGTACATCTTGGCGCTATGCCCATGACGCTCTCCTCCGTTCTCTCTGTATTGACCTTGCAGCAGGGAGATGTGGTTATTACCAATGACCCGTATAAAGGCGGAAGCCATCTTCCTGACATCACTTTAATCGAACCGGTATTCCCGACGTCTACTGATCTCTCTTCCACACACCCTCTCTTTTACGTTGTCAACCGGGCCCACCACGCTGATGTCGGCGGAAAAAATCCAGGCTCCATGGGACTGGCCAGCTGTCTTGCAGATGAGGGATATGTGATTTCTCCAACCCTTCTCTATACAGATGGAAAATATAATGATGTATTCATCCGGGACTTTCTCAAAAATGTCCGAAGCCCGGATGAACGTTTGGGGGATTTAAGAGCCCAGATTGCATCACTTGCCCGGGGTAAGTTAAGGCTTAATGATATTCTGGGTAGATATACACCTGAACACATATTTTCCATACTTGACCAACTCAAGGATTATTCAGAACGACTGATGGTAAATATCATCAATCAATTACCTGATGGTCTGTATTCATACACAGATTATCTCGATGATGACGGAAAAGGCTCCTCCCCCATACCCATATCAGTCGACCTCACTATCAAGGACTCCCATATAATCGCTGATTTCAGCCGTAGCGGTGATCAGGTTGACACACCGCTCAACACTGTCAGATCAGTCGTTATGTCTGCCACAACTTATGTATTTCAATGCCTGGTAGGTGAAGGACACCCCATTAATAAAGGTTCATACCGCCCCTTGCAGATTAAAACGTGTCCAGGATCAATTGTTGATGCAAAAAATCCTGCTCCTGTTGCTGCCGGGAATGTAGAAACCTCCCAGAGAATTGTTGATGTACTGCTTGGGGCCCTGGCTGAAGCTATTCCGGAGTCAATCCCTGCTGCCAGCAGCGGCAGTATGAATAACATCACAATTGGCAGTGACAAGAGTTGCTCAAATCAGGGATTTTCCTACTATGAAACCATTGGCGGCGGCATGGGTGGCCGTCCCACAATGGCTGGTCTCAGCGGTATCCACACCCACATGACCAATACCATGAATACTCCAATTGAGGCCCTGGAGCATGCCTATCCTCTTCGTGTTGAACAGTATTCCTTACGATATGGATCAGGCGGGTCAGGGTTACACAGAGGTGGGGATGGGATTATCAGATCCTATCGTTTCCTGGAAAAGGCGCATGTATCTCTTCTCTCCGAGAGACGAAGACTTGCCCCATACGGCCTGGCAGGAGGTCAAAACGGGTTTGCTGGAAAAAATATCCTCATTCGCAGAAAAAAGAAAAGAGAATTAAGTGGTAAAATGGTGTTTGAAGCCCAAAAAGATGACCTGCTGATCATCAAGACCCCAGGTGGTGGTGGATGGGGGCGGCCCACCTGAAAGGATAGCCCGCCACGATCATGAAATTAAGATTTATTGATATCAGATAATCTAATAAGCAATAGCACATTCATTTTTTTGCTTTAAGATGGTCTGCATTTCCTGCTCAGTGAGAACGGTATTCTCTGCTTTGAGCATATAGACGACACAGTCCTTACAAATATTGAAGGCTTTCCTGTAGTCATCCATCTGGCTGGCTATTTCCCAGCAGTTTTGATCTGGGTGTTTCCTTGCCGGACAATCTTCCGTCCCCTCACATTTCATGATTTCCCAGCAGGGCCAGTCGCTCTTTGGTAACATTAACAATCCCCCTTGCTAAAAGTGATAACCAAATTTCGCTTCTTGTTATTTTAACCACTCAAAAATATTTCAAAAATCGGCGAGAGGACAACTAACCATTAAACGAGATAACTGTCAAGTGATTCTATAAGATCATCTCGGCCCATGCCTGTTCTCGCTGAAAACAGTACTCTTTCAGGGGATGACACCCCGAAGCCGGCATCAAGGATGGCACCATTCTTACTGCGCTGGTTTGCAGAAAGTTTATCAGCTTTGGTATAGACAAGTAAAAACGGCAC
>JBDLJI010000061.1:0-9342 GCA_039714455.1 Thermodesulfobacteriota bacterium | reverse complement strand
GCGGGACTGGCAAGAAAACCTGGAATGTCACGGGATGATCTCCTGGCTAAGAATGTCGCTATTGTAAAAACATGCACAGCAGAGGCTGTAAAATATTCTCCGGACTGCGTTCTCATAGTTGTAACCAACCCGATTGATGCCATGGTGTATACTGCATTCAAGGTTTCCGGTTTTCCAGGTAACAGGGTAATCGGCATGGCCGGTGTTCTTGATTCAGCCCGGTACAGGACATTTCTCGCCGATGCCTTAGGTGTAGCCCCGAGTGATGTTAATGCCATGGTTATGGGCATCCATGGTGATAATATGCTGCCGTTGCCCCGGTTGGCCAATGTCGCCGGCGTTCCAATCAGCGATTTGCTATCTGAAGAAAAAATCAATGAAATTGTTAAGCGGACCCAGATGGGCGGCATTGAGATTGTGAATCACCTGAAGACAGGAAGCGCTTTTTATACACCGGGTCTCTCTGCAATTGAGATGGCTGAGGCTATTGTAAAAGACAGTAAAAGAGTGCTGCCGTGTGCGGCATATCTTGAGGGTGAATTTGGCATATCCGGTTGTTTTCTCGGTGTGCCGGTGGTGCTCGGTGAAAAAGGTGTTGAAAGGATTATAGAGTTTGAACTCACAAGCGAAGAGAAGGCTGCATTAAATGAGTCGGTGGTTGCTGTTCAAAATCAGATGGCTGACACCGGTCTGTAGAGAGAGGCTTCTTTATTTTGCTGTATGAATGGGAACCGGCACTATGAGTTCCACAAAGGCCATTGAAGACAGTTTGATTTCGCTGGATAATTCTGTCCAGTCTCCGCTAGATCTCCTGCCGCAACAGGAATTTGCAGAAAAGCTCATTCACCTTGAACTGCAGGGTCCTCCTGAAGGGTTACCCCATAAGATTGCTGCCGGGCTGGGTGATCTGGCTGCCTCATTATCTGAGTTCGCGGTACAGAATACTAAGGTTGTGGTCCTCGGGGGCGGCACTGGACTCTCCAACATTATTGGGGGGGACAGTAGAAAAAAAAGCTGGCCTGATGAGCCTTTCAGCGGGCTTAAAGACATTTTTCCGCAGACAAAAGCCATTGTCTGTGTAACAGATGACGGCGGTTCAACCGGGGAATTGTTAAAGGATCTTCCCTTTATCGCCTTGGGAGACATCCGTCATGTCCTGCTTTCATCGATACGGAAAGAAGATCTGCAGGCAACCTATGGATTAGGTGAAGCAGACTGCCTGCAGGTGGCAAAAGGGTTGCATAAACTGTTTAATTACCGGTTTGACAAGCAGCCTGATTCAATAGAAAAGCTTAAGGCTGCCGTTGATCTTGATTCTGCCGGCCTGCCAGAACCGATGTCTCAATATCTGACCGGGCTTCTGGATTTATTATTTACTGACCCCCGGTTGTCTCAATTGCTTTTAAGGCCTCACTGCCTTGGAAACCTTCTGTTGGCTGCAGCCATATGGCAGGGTGCGGATGAGTTGCACCAGAAAGAACAGACCTGTCAGTCTTTTGATTCCAGAAATTATAATGGGTTGAAACAGTTGAGTCGAGTCATGGGGTTGGATGAAGAGGCTGTAATGCCTTGTTCATTGACCCCGGCCGGATTGCAGGTATTATACACTAACGGAGCCCTGATAACAGGTGAGTACAAGTCCGGCTATGCCGGGAGAGGGTATCCTGTAGATCGTCTTTTTGTCAGGTATGTAAAGGAACCACAAGTGGCACCTGAGGTTATTAACGCTCTTAAAACAGCTGATATTATCATTCTGGCGCCAGGCAGTCTCTATACAAGTACAATCCCTATCTTCCAGGCGCCTGGATTAGCAGAGGCGGTCTGCACCAATGAGCGGGCTCTGAAGATTCTCGTAACTAATTTATGGGTGCAAAAGGGAGAGACAGATGTTGTGCGCGAGGACCCCAAAAGAAGATTCTATGTCTCTGACCTGATAAAGGCCTACAACCGCAACATACCCGGGGGAGTCAGGGGGCTTTTCACCCATGTCCTTTCTCTTGGTCTTCAGGATATCTCAGGCTCTATTCTGCAGAGCTATGCAACGGAAGAAAAAATGCCAATCTTTCTGGACAGAGAAAATGTGGCAGAGATGGGCTTCAGGCCTGTTGAGGCTGTGATTTTTTCTCTAGCAGCATTGCGAGAGCGTAATGTAATCCAGCATGACCCTGCAATGCTGGCCCGGGCAATACGCTCCCTGCTTGCAGTGACATCTCTGGAGCAGCAGAAGCAATGTATAGATAGTTTTTCTGAAGCCTCTGAAGGCTTGCCTGCCTGCTTTCCTCTGGAGCGGAACCTGGTTCAAACGGATAGGCTCTATCCCTGTGAAAGATATACAGCATTAAACAAATGGCTCGACGGAGTCAGTTTGAAGAGGGATTCTGAAACCGAGCCAATTGAGGCTCTCACAAAAAGGCTTCTGAATATTCTCTGGTACCACCAGGACATACTATTGAGTCATCTGGTAAACATCCGTGCCATTTGGATAATTGATAAAAAAACATGGTCACGCAGCCAGGAATGGGACAATGTGTATTCTTTCTATGATCCAGAAGACAAAACGATAAGAATCTGCCAGGATGTAGTGGCCGATCAACGACTTTTTGAACAGGCTTTTCTGGTAGCACTGGGGCAGGCATTACTGGGGAATTATGCAGTGTCTAAAGAAATGGTTGTAGTGGAAGAGAGCGGAGAACATGTTGGCAAAATATACAAGCTTAAAATAAAGCCGCCGGAGGAACGCAACACCTTTCTGTCAGACCAGGAACTCGTTAAGTTTTTAAGAATGTCAAGAATGATAAGGTCTGAGCTAAATCAGTATCTTTATACCAGACTGGTCAATGGGAACGAAGGGTTTACGCCGCCAGGTCTCCTTTTCGGTCTCCTCTATGCCTGGTATCTCGATAATCGCTTTGCAGCACATGTTGAGTATAAAATGGCTGTTATGAGGACTGATATTTCAGACCTCATACCGGAGCAGGTGAGAATGCTTTCAAGGCGCAGAGCCCTTGTTGAGTTTTTCAGGCAATCTGTATTTTGTCATTCATCACCTATTTATGAAGAACTACCTGTATAATACATACTGTCCATAATTCCATTATTTCTTCACTCCTCAAAAAAAATAGTCAAATATCCAATTCTCAGGGTAGTTAATTTTTTCATTAGATTTTTCCTTAAAAATTAAAATAGGGGAGTATTTTGGATTTCTTTCAAAAAATTCAATTTTTTTCCTTATAGAAAATAGTCATCTTTTAAATTTTCTGTACTGTTGATTTATTCAACATATTTTCTTTAAAGATGAAAATAGAGGACTTTGGCTATTCCAGTAAATTTATTAACAACATTGATTTTAAGAAATTCCTAATTACCCATAATTAGAGAAGTTTAATGTATTTATACAGTATAAATATACACCAAGGAAGGCATTTGTACTGTATAAATAGTTTATTGGTGTTTTTTGTCTTATGTTTCGCTCAAATTAATAAGGATGTCACAAATTGCTGCACATTATAAGTCGTAGATTGCTATTTTTTAACGATAATTTTTTCTTATAAGCGAAGATGCTTTCCTGTGTGCAAGTGCTTAACCTGTTGGATTTATACAGCTTAATTGAGGTGAAAAATATTTTTGTACTGTATAATTATTTACTTGACAACCCATTATATTTTTTATACTGTCTAAAACATAAAAAGCAGTCCGATAAAGCCATTAAATGGAAATATAGTAATATATTGATTATAATTAGACAGTATAAAACAGATTGTGTGAATAAAAATGAGGGTAAGCAATGAACAATGGAAACTTGATTACAAGTAAAGAAATAATCGAGAAAACAGGTATTTCAAGAGCAACCCTCAATAATTATATTAAGATGGGTATACTCCCTAAACCCATTGTAAGGCGTCCTGGTCCTGAGCAGAAAGGTGTTAAACAGATAGGCTACTTTCCCGCAAGTGTCTTAGAACGTATTTTAAAGGTTAAATTGTTGAAGCAGCAGGGTAATTCGATGGATGATATTGCCGGCATGTTTCAGGAGGCAGAATCCGAGGAAATTTCAGAAGAGGCAGAACCCGAGGAAATTTCAGAAGAAGTTAAATCCGAACTAATTGTTGAAAAAAGGTTACCTGGAGATCCGCGGTCCCCCGCCCATCGTAGAGTCTCAGATAGCGATCTTCAGGTAACCATTTCTGATATAAATTCACCTGCATTTCTGGTCAATCATAATTTTGAGATTGAATGGATTAATCAACCTGCTGAAGAGTTAATTTTTAATCGTAATATCAGGACTATAGTTGACGTGGAATCTAGAAATATCTTTCGTTTACTACTCAACGAAGAACTGCGTAGAGATGTGCGTAATTGGAAAGAAGTTGTCCTGCTTCATTTGACGGTTCTGCAAAACAGGATCAACGCTAATAATTTGAACAGTATTTATGATGGCGTAACTGATGATGAGGTGAAGATCCTCGCTGATCTGTATGAACAGAAAAGTTCTGCAGCGGGAGAAAATATCTACAACCTCCCTGTATCTTTAATAAAATCAGATGGTAACAGGTCGTCTTTCTGGGTGCATTCCATGTCATTTCGGGAAGGAACTTTTTTTGTCTACGTTCCTACGGACAGCGTTAACACCGCTTTACTGGATATGCTTTCCCAGCGTGGCAGGGTTATCAACGATCTTCTGAAAAATAAACTGCCCTCCCTGGTGTCTCTCTGTGTGCTTATCGCAGACCTGCAGAATTCAGTGAAGATAAGTGCTGAATTGCTTCCTGCTCAATATTTTGAGTTAATAAATGAGTTGTGGCAGTCAGTGAGGCCAACCTTTGAGAAATATAATGGCATTTACGGTAAGCATGCCGGGGATGGAATGCTCTATTATTTCCTTGACAAGCCAGAGAGTAAATATTTGAGAAATGCTGTTAACTGTGCGTTGGAAATACGTGAAGTTATGAAGGAATTAAGCAGTAAGTGGAGACTGCGAAAGGGATGGAACAATGAACTGTTCTTAAATACCGGCATTAATGAGGGACAGGAATTTTTTGGCACCATTCAATCCGCAAACAATATCGAGTTCACTGCTCTTGGGGACACTATCAATATAGCAGGAAGACTTTCGGATTTTGCTCAGAATGGTCAAATATGGACCACAAAGAACCTTATCAGCCGACTCTCCCAGGAAGAGAGAAACATGATCCGCTTTGGTGTGCATCATGAAAACCGGAACGGAAAGATATTTATTCGCGATTCCTTTTCAAGAATAAGCGATATCATGAAAAAAGATAATCCTCATTTCAGTCATTTATCGGCTATTGCAGGCCTGCCGATAACTGAGATTAAAGAAAAAGTAGATCAGAGCACAGGAATCCAGGATTTTGGATCAAATTAATAGTGTTGGTTAGAAGGGATAAATTTACGATGGAAACAACCATAATCGAGGAAATGGGAAGCTTTACAGTGAATGATAAAGTGTCCCAGAATAAACTGATCAAGCGAATTGAGCAATTGGAATTGGAGAAGGCTCAATGCAAGTTCGCTGCCCAGGAAACTCTTCTTAAGTGTGAAACTAAGTACCAGGCAATGCTGGAATCGGTTGATGACCATATAACTATGGTCGACAGAAATTTAATTGTTTTATGGGCTAATGGAAAAGCAAAGAAGATATTTGGTCGGGATATTGTCGGCAAATCCTGTTGTGAAGCTCTCTATGGTAAGAAAGAACTCTGTGACGATGAATCCCCATGTATGACCCAACATGCCTTTCGCAACGACACTACTGTCAAACGTCATTCACTGAAGATGACTACCAGGGATGGCTCTGAAAGGTATTTTGAAGGTATTGCAAGGGTTGTCTCCTGGGATAATAACGGTAAACCTTCTGTTGTGGTTAAGATCTATAAGGATATTACCGAACGCAAACTGGCTGAAAATGAGTTGCGAGACAGCATGAAGACGCTGCGGAAGAATCTGGCAGGTACAATCCAGGCAATTTCAAGAACCGTTGAGACAAGGGATGCCTATACTGCAGGCCACCAACGCCGAACAACTGAAATTTCCCGGGCCATTGCATTTGAAATGGGGCTGTCCAAACAGTTGATAGAAGGTATTCACATGGCCGGTATTATTCATGACCTCGGTAAAATTTCAGTTCCTGCTGAGATCTTAAGCAAGCCCGGGAAAATCAGTGATTCAGAATTTTCATTAATAAAGCAGCATCCCCAAACAGGGTACGAGATTTTAAAAGGAATAGATTTTAAATGGCCGGTTGCAGATATCGTGCTTCAGCATCATGAGCGTCTTGATGGCTCCGGATATCCATATAATCTTCAGAAAGATGAGATTCTTCTTGAAGCCAGGATAATAGGTGTTGCTGATGTTATTGAAGCAATGTCCTCACATCGCCCATATCGCCCTGCACTTGGCATTGATGATGCCTTTGAGGAAATTACCATGAAAAGGGGTATTACCTATGATCCGGATGTTGTGGATGCTTCAATTGATCTGTTTACAAAGAGAGGGTATCAGTTTCATTGATTCTTTAAAAAGGTGAGGCGAAATTATAGCTTTGTTAATCAGTTCTCCGGTTTTCCGGTTTCAAGGCCGGAATTGTCATGCCAAAGCCGGGTCGCCCCTACAACCCCTAAAGGAATGCAGAAAAACTGCAGGAAGGGGACAGTCAGCACCCCCATTATACCGGTACCAAATCCGAGCAGCAGGAATTTTTGCGAGAAAATGAAGCGCCGCTGATCCTTGAAGGTCAAGTGCTTCCTGTAAAAGACATATCCGGTATACTCAACCACCAGGAAAAAGATAGTCAGCAGTACTGTGAGAACTGAATAGGGCAGGGAGCCACCAGGCAACAGGTTGAGGGGAAGCAGAAGAACCATCAAGACCACGAAGATAATGATCTTCTTGCTCTCATCCATCACCGTATGCATGCCGTCTTTCAGAAAAACCTTGAAAACAAAGGGTTCATCATTGGGGATTCCGGTCAACAATTCTTCTGTTTTTTCAGAGAGAATGTCATTAAACGGCGCTGCAATGATGGCCCCGGTGACAGTGAAACCAAAAAAGACCAGGACCATGGTTATGAGAATGGCAGTTGTCCAGACAAAATATGAGAGAATCACCCAGTACCATGCATCTCCCTGCGGTATATAATGCACAGCTATCGAGTTGAAGAATGAAAAGCCCCAGTAGATGGCTCCACTCAAAACCACGACATTGATAATAAAGGGCACAATGATGTACTTGAGAAGCACGGGATGGCCCTTAATGAAGCTGCCGGCCCGGAAGGGATAGAGGAATCCACTTGAAAAATTGCTTATGGGATTTTTTTTAAGGCTGAGAATCACAGGTATTTTTTCTTAGACATCTTCGCTGGTTGGAATTTTGTCTGTGCATGGCACATCACACTGGCACAGTCCACAGGCATACGTCTCAAATCCATACTCCTCTCTAATATATTTATTCATTGTTTGCTCCGTGTACTGCATACAGCTTTTCTTCTCGTGGCCCTCTTCACTGAGGGCCTTGACAGGACAACGCGGGATACATTTTCTGCAGATATTTTCTGTAAAGTGCAAACAGTAGGCATGATGATCATCATAGGGTCTGGTACTGGGAGGGATTTGTATCGCAGCAATAACAGAACCGATGCGAACGGCCTTGCCGACCGGGGTGATCAGCCCGTCACAGAGGCCGAATGTCCCCAGCCCAGCAGCATAGGCAGCATGGCGTTCGGACCAGTTTGAGCATGGTGCATAGGGGCCTTCACTGTACCTGGCCCATTGCGGTGCGAGCAGAGGGGCCACTGCCTTAACACCAACTGCCTTGAGTTGTTCAACAACATGTGAACGGATAGCGTTGTTGAACTTCTCTCCCAGGTCACGTGTCCGCACCCAGCGCTCTGACGGATACCGTTCCTGTGCACCATGTTCCCTGCGGGTTGCTCCTGTGGAAGGAATTATCCAGCTAACTACCGTAAGACCTTCAGCAGTATATTGTCTTCCCGGAAAGGATTTTGCAAACAATTCCAAAGGGGTAAAGTAGAAGCTGCCAATATGGGATTTGTATTCATCATAAAGAGGGTCTAAACCACTGGAAAAACCCACAAGAGGCATGTCGAAAATTTTTTCCCGCTCCTTAAATCCCATGTCATTGAGCGGCGACAGCGTCACAAAATTTTTGATAACAGCCGTTATCGATGAGCCATGATCCATAAAAAATATATCCCACTCTTAAATTACTTTTTCGTGGCAAGACAGGAAAATGTATTATCATATAGATGTTCATGAAAACATACCAGTTGATAAACAACTATGAAAATAAATAAAACAATTTCGACGTGAACAGTGATTTTTTTATGTCTAAAATAAAAAGAAGAATTTTTGCTGCAATCCTTCTGGTTATCTTAATTGGCGTTCCATTCTGGGACTGGAAGTTAGGGGCGGTTCTGTGGATGTGCGCCTGGCTGGTATTCATCTTTCAGAATTTATATTCAGGTCGTAGTTGGAAATCCGGGGAGAACAAAGACCAGGGGGATGAGCAGGACTGATATTGTATAATTTGAGCGGATTATTTGTTGACAGGATATCCAATTTATTTTTTTTAATTCAAGCTATGGAGATTTAGACAATGAAAACAACCCTGAGAGTATTCATTTTTTTGGCAATCACGGCTTTAAGTATTCCCTTTTCTCTTCAGGCACGGGAGCCATCACTTGAGCAACTCAAACAGAATGTTCGTAATATGCACAGGTCAGTAATGGACGGCCAGCCGGCTGTTTCGGCTAAAAAATTTAAAAAAATTATTGCGAGTGATAATGAATTCGTTCTGTTGGATGTCCGGTCCGAAGCTGAATTTAACGCTGCCCATCTTCCTGGCGCCCTGCATGTTGAACGCGGCAGGATTGAATGGATTATCCCAAATATAATCAAGCAAACAGACAGAACAATCTATGTCTATTGCCAGGACGGAAAACGTTCAGGTTTTGCTACCGAAAGGCTTCTTGAGATGGGGTATGTGAATGCAAGCCATATTGCCGATGGTTTTAAAGGTTGGGTTACTGCCGGGTACCTTGTTTACAACATGCATGGAGAATTTATCTTAAGCCCCGAAGGGTATAATAAAAGAGAGCCCATGATCGGCAATATAGGTAAATAAACTGCCACTTGACTTGATTGTATTTTGGGACAAGTCGGTTACAACACTGTTTCCAATAAGGTTTTAGCGTGTTTGCCCCACAATATTCAACGTGCAAAAATACTCCTACTGTATGAAATGGGCGAAAAAATCACAAATATAACAAGACAACTTAACGTGTCACGCCCTCTCGTTTATCGTGCA
>JBDLJI010000060.1:0-9413 GCA_039714455.1 Thermodesulfobacteriota bacterium | reverse complement strand
AAGCAGCGTTTGAGCCATGTCCAGCATCACCGGCACCATGGCCTCATTCACCTGGGAAAATGATGTAGGGTGATAGGAATAGCGGCAGCCATGATGGCAGACAGCTAGATCCGCTTTGCCGAAGAGTTTCTTGAACTGCAGGATATCAGAGGGCTGCCCTTCCTCAAGATAATACTCCGAACAACTCGGGGCCGGATAGATATAGGCAGAGCTTACTGTTTCGGGCAATTTCTGGAGATGACCGGCCAGAAGCTTCAGTTTGCGGACCAGGGGACCGTTTAAGGTGTCGACATTGAAGATTACGGCCCGCTCCGTATAGCTGCCGCGGATGATCAAATAGTTCAGGTGACCGGCGACCAGCTTAAACGCCGGTTCACTGATCTTCTGCTGCAGGAACTCAAAGATCCTGCCATGTTCCCGGGGCTCCAGGGGCGATTCCACAAAGGGCTTTTTCTGGGAGCGGAGCGCCCGGTCGTTAAACAGGAGGTAAAGGGTGTTACCTTTAAAAATTGTTCTACGTTTGGATGTGGTCCGGTAGCTGCGTGGTTTGGGGGAACCAATTATTGGTTCCGGTTTTCCCGGCAGCCGGAAATGCTTCCAGAACAGGGCAAGGGCCTGATTTTTAATTTTGAGTTCCGTCGGGTAATTGAGATGGGCCAGGGGCGAACTCTGCAGAGTGACCTGAGCCTGCGGTCTGGCAGGCTTGTTAATGAGCGGCTTCAGCAAACCGGCAAAGGTCACAACCGCTGGCTTCCCGCCGCTGGACTCCTCATCCCTGGCACCTCGTATACTTTTTGCCGGCAGCCTGCCCTTTACAGATTCTTTTTTAGAATATTCACGCTTGGACCGGGATTGTTTTCGCGCCAAAATTCATTCTCCTGAATTTTCCAGGTTAGGCTGCCTGCCTGTCTATATAATCATTATCTTCATCAGAAATACCTTCATCTTCAGACAGACCCGCTTCCTTCATTGCCAGATACTCGTCAAAGTCCATCATGACATCGATGATGCCATCGGCCGTAATTTCGACAATCCTGTTTGCCACGGTGGACACAATCTGATGGTCATGGGAGGCAAAAAGCGCCACCTCGGAAAAAGCAATAAGTCCATTATTCAATGAGGTTATTGACTCAAGGTCGAGATGGTTGGTGGGCTCATCGAGAATGAGGGCGTTGGCGCCGGAAAGCATCATCTTCGAGAGCATGCAGCGCACCCGTTCGCCACCGGAAAGAACCGAAGTCTTTTTCATGGCCTCTTCACCGACAAAAAGCATTTTGCCCAGAAATCCCCGGACAAAACTCTCATGCTCATTGGGAGGTGCATACTGGCGCAGCCAGCTGATAAGATCCAGATCCTCATTGAAATAGGCATTATTCTCTTTGGGAAAATAGGCATTCTTGATAGTCACTCCCCAGCGGAAACTGCCTTTGTCCGGCTCAAGCTCTCCGGCAAGAATCTGGAACAGGGTGGTTTTTGCCAGGCTGTTAGCCCCGACAAAGGCAATCTTGTCGCCCTTGTTGACAGTAAGTGTGAGATTCTCAAACATGGGAACTCCGTCGATCTCTTTGGAAAGACCATCGATCTCCAGAATAACGTCTCCACAGGCCCGTTCCGGATTGAAGACTATATAGGGATATTTTCGGGAAGAAATCGGCATGTCCTCAAGGGTGAGTTTATCAAGCAGCTTCTTCCGTGAGGTGGCCTGCTTGGCCTTGGAGGCGTTGGAACTGAAACGCCGGATGAATTCCTTGAGTTCCGCCGCCTTGGCCTTGGCTTTCTTGCTCTCGGTCTCCTTCTGGTGGAAACGGAGTTGGCTGGCCTGGTACCAGAAATCATAGTTACCGACATAGACCTGGATTTTACCATAATCTATATCCGCCACATGGGTGCATACCTGGTTCAGGAAATGGCGATCATGGGAGACGATGATCACTGTGTTCTGGAAACGGGAAAGAAAGGCCTCCAGCCAGTTGATGGTTTGCAGGTCGAGCTGGTTGGTGGGCTCGTCCAGAAGCAGGATGTCCGGGTTGCCGAACAGGGCCTGGGCCAGCAGCACCCGCACCTTGTCACTGCCATCCAGTTCCTTCATTCTTTTCTGGCGCATCTCTTCCGGGATGCCGAGGCCGTTTAACAGCACCGCTACCTCTGCCTCTGCTTCATAACCGTTCATTTCACCGAACGTGATCTCCAGTTCACCTGAACGGATGCCGTCTTCTTCGGTAAAGTCAGCCTTGGCATAGAGGGCCTCACGTTCGGCCATCACCTTGTAAAGCTTCTTATGACCCATGACCACGGTATTAAAAACTGTATGATCGTCAAAGGCGAACTGGTCCTGGTTAAGGACAGCTATGCGTTCTCTCTTCCCCTTGGAAACCTCACCCCGATCAGCCTCAAGCTGACCTGCCAGAATCTTCAGAAAGGTGGATTTGCCGGCGCCGTTGGCACCGATCAGGCCGTAGCAGTTTCCAGGGGTAAACTTGATGTTGACGTCCTGGAAGATGACCCTCTTGCCATAGGCAAGAGCAATATTGGATGCGGTTATCATTGTATTTTCCTTATGAAAAAAGCCACAGGGACATGCCCCGTGGCATATAATTTTCAGGGTTTAAAAAAGAGTTTACAGCTGTTATCCGGGTGAAGGCACTAGCCCCCATTCGGGGATAAGTGGTTTCACGAAATTGTTTCCTTGCATAAAAAACAGATAAGCGAGGACTTCGAGAAAACAATTTCTAAACCACTAATCTTCCTGCTGAGGAAGGTCCTCACTTTCCTCGACAGGATTCTTTTTCGCCAGCTTGCGCTGCCTTTTTTCCTCTTTCTTCCTTTTCTTTGCCAATTCTTTCTGACGCTTTTCAAATGAATAATTTGTTCTGGCCAAGACTCTTTCCTTTTTTATGGTTTAGGAGGCTAGCCTCCTTTATTTTCGACATGGTAACATGCTTTTACGGATTCAGAAACAGGTTGCCGGAGCCGTCTACCATCATGGCTGCCCTCCGCTGCTTCCTCTTCTGCCTGCTGCCTGCCTTATAATGCCTGGCTTGCGGCTGTTCCTGTTTTCCCGCATCAGCAGGTCTTGCGGTTCTGCGAGCCGGGCGCCCATTGCTGCGACCAACTGCTGGACGACCTTTTTTCTTCGCCTTGTGCCACGACTTTTTGTCAGGCTTCCCTGCAGGTGGAGTGCTGATCGTATTATCTACAACAAGGTCGGGATCATTATTCCGGCTTATTTTTTTGCCCAGGGACCGTTCGATCTGACTGATAATCTTCCTGTCTTCGCGGCTGGCAAAGGTAAAGGCCTCGCCGGTGCATGATGCTCGGCCGGTGCGGCCTACCCTGTGGGTATACGCATCCACCGTAGCAGGCACGTCGTAATTGATCACATGGGAAATGCCGGACACATCAATACCGCGCGCTGCGATATCCGTGGCAACGAGGACCTTGAACTGGCCGCGCTTAAAACCGTTTAAGGCTTTCTGGCGCTTTTGCTGTGAAAGGTTGCCCTGCAATGAGGTGGCGGTATAACCGGCCTTATGCAGCTGACGGGCCAGGCTTTCGGCCCGGTACTTGGTCCGGGTAAAAATAAGGGTTGATGTCATATCGGTCTTGGCCATGATATCTTTCAGCAGGGTCATCTTGCGATTCTGCTCCACTGAAAAAAGCATCTGCGACACGGTGGCAGTGGGCCGGCTATGGGCGATCTGCACCCTCACCGGGCTATCGAGAACCTCTTCAGCCAGGTGACGAATTTCGCCGGGCATGGTGGCAGAAAATAACAGCGTCTGCTGGGTGCCGGGCAGAAAATTTAATATACGCCGAATGTCCGGCAAAAAACCCATATCAAACATATGGTCCGCTTCATCAAGGACCAGATGTTCCACCTTGGTCAGGTTGAATGTCTTGTCACGCAAATGATCAAGCAGACGACCGGGACAGGCGACAACGATCTCAACGCCGGACTGGACCTTTTTGATCTGGGGTAGCTTGCCGACCCCGCCGTATACCGCCACACTGCGAATCCCTGTCTGGCGGGCCAACTTGGTGATGTCGCTGTTAATCTGCTCTGCCAGTTCTCGGGTAGGGGCGACTATGAGGGTCCGGACCTTCTTGCTGCGAGGGCCTTTAAGCATACGCTGTAAAATAGGCAGGACAAATGCTGCGGTCTTGCCGGTACCGGTCTGGGCCAGGCCCAGGATATCACGGCCATCCAGGATTGCGGGAATTGCCTTTTCCTGGATCGGGGTTGGTGTTTCATAATTGCAGGCCCGAATACCTGCAGCAATCTTCGGATTAAAATCAAACTGTTTAAAACTCATTGTTTCTCTCTGTATGTATTTGTGTAGCAGAGCCGCAGCTCTTCAGTGCCACGATAAAAGACACCATCTGCGAAACGGCAAGTAAGCGTTTCTGCCACTGGTTCAGCTGTTTCCTAATTGGAAACAGGTATTTATTTTTTTGGATAAATAGAGAAAACCATATGGCTGACACGAGTGTCAACTCATCGGGAACCTCTGCTGTCCAGTTTAAGTGATCAGCAGAAAATTAAATAACGGCTTCTAATCTAACGGGATGAAAAAGTCTCGGAAGGAAGAACGACGCATGAAGAATTCGCCAGACACTTAGTGCACATACCTAATTGTGAAGTGCGGAGACACTATACCCGACTTTCTGCTTATTGCAACAAAATAATCCGGCGCTCGTTGAAGCAAAGGATTTGATTCCCGAAAATTTTATTGAGTTATTCGTTCATTTTTTTGCCTGGATTTCCTATTGATAATGATTATTATTTAACAACAGGTAAAACAAGCTACAGGTTTATCAATAATACGGCAAAGTACTTTAACTCAGTTTGTGAGGTGAATATCATGGCAGCTGTAACAAATGAAAGAAATTCTGATTTCCACTGGACACCTGTAAATCTTACCTTATCTATCATTATGGGAGTGGCAGCCACACTGGGACTCTGGCTTTTCACCGGACTGGTGATGGCGATTTTTCTGATGTAAATACGAAAAGCTGACAGGTTTATTTTTAATTGGTCCAGTTTCAAATCGACGAAGAGCGCTGCATCCAGTGCGGCGAATGCGCAGAAGATTGTCCTGCTGGAGTCATCAGCATGGATGACTACCCGAAAATCACCAATGAGGAGGGTTGCTACCGGTGTCAGCATTGCCTTGCCGTCTGTCCAACGGGCGCGGTGTCTGTCCTTGGCAGGGACCCTGATGCAAGCACCCTGCTGGAGAAAAATATGCCGGATGCAGCCAGGTTGGAAACGCTGATCAAGGGCCGCAGGTCGGTGCGCCGTTACAGCGACAGGGATCTGGATAAGGCACTGATCGACGAACTTCTGCATATTGCCTCCCATGCGCCGACCGGCGTCAACGCCCAGGCTGTACTGTTCACCGTGGTCAGGGAGGGTGCGGTCATGCAAGGCCTGCGGCAAGAAGTTATGGCAGAGCTGACAAAACTGAAGGATGACGGCAAACTACCGGAGGGCTTGGTCGAACAGTATATAGGCATGGCGGTCGAGATGTGGAAGAAGGATGGCATGGATATCATTTTCAGAGATGCGCCACATCTGCTCGTAACAAGCGCCCCCAAAGACGCTCCCAGCCCGGCCCAGGACACCATCATCGCCCTGACCACCTTCCAGCTCATGGCGCATGCACGAGGCGTTGGAACTGTCTGGGATGGCATGTTCATGATGGCACTTTCCCTCATTCCCGGCCTGGCAACGAGACTCGGAATTCCTGAAAATCACATGATGGGGTATGCAATGGTCTTTGGTGAACCTGCGGTGGAATACCACCGGACAGTGCAGCGCGGGCCGGCCAGTGTGAATATTGTAACATGTTGACATCTGGACGTTATTACCTCCCTCCCCGGCCACCACATTGTGGAATATCCCCAACCACATTTTGATATATCCCCAAAATCCTCTTTATCAAGTTGTTATTCGATAAGTTCAATTTCCCTTGCAATAACCTGTAATCATTAAGAATTGCTGTTTTTTCGAAACATCGGGTCAAATATTGCAAGTATTATTATGAGTGCATCTGTCAACTGTTATTACATAAAATGCCAATTTTATCGTAAGGCTGGGACGGAACACTACGGTTTTGTTTTATCTAAAAACATGTGGAGAGGGGTATGGATAGCGGAATAGATTATAGGCAAGATGGCTGCCATAAAGGTCTTATTAAATGAACACTCATTATTTCCATAATACATCTATAATAATGGTCCTAATCGGCTTATTTTTGATGATCATATCAATTCGTATTAGCCTAACAATTAGTAAAGTCGTAAACCAGTCAATCAGGCGAAAATGGTCCATAATAACTAGTCTCATGATTTTATTTCTCATAGGCTACAGTGGATTCTTATTTCTCCAGTTTCAAAGTATGGAAAGATATCTCGAACTCATAACGGGTATTGTGTTTTTGGGAGGAGCACTGTTCGTGTTATCGGTTATGGGCTTAATACAAAATACATTAACTTTAATGAAGAAAGCATCTCAGTCACTCAAAGAGAAAATTATTGAACACAAACTGGTTTCTGAAGAACTAAAGCAGTCAAGAGCAAGCCTAGAAAGTGTTTTTAACAGTGCAATTCCGTTATGCATAACCAATAAGGATTTTGAAATAGTCCGAGCTAATGATGCGTATTATGATATTTTCGGTCGTTCTGCTCCACTGTCCGACAGACAGAAATGCTTTGAGTCTCGTCCCAGTGATGACTGCCACACTGACATGTGTCCTATGACCCGAATAACAAAGGGTGAAACAGAAGTTGTTTGCGACATGAAAAAACAGGATAAAAATAAACAGGAAATGACTTTCATTGTTACAGCAAGACCATTTTCAAATCCCCAGAAAGAGAGAATTGGTATAGTCGAAAGTTTCCAGGACATCACTGAGCGTAAACTTGCAGAGGATGCTAAAGAGGAATTAATTGCAGGGCTGCAAAAGGCTCAAGAAGAAGTTAATCTATTAAGCGGATTACTTCCCATATGTGCCACATGTAAAAACATAAGGGATGATAAAGGATATTGGAATAAAATTGAGTCTTATATAAGTAATCACTCTAAAGTGGAATTCAGTCATGGTATTTGTCCGGATTGTGCACAAAAATTCTATCCTGACCTATATAAAGAAATAACCGCAGATAGTAATTGATTACCTGTGAGTATTGATCCTCAGAAACCTACCATCTTCTTGGAATATTTATTACTTGCTGAAATTTTTTATACGAAGCAGCTAATCTTACATTTAAGATAGTTGGATTTTCCAATAAAGATGAACTCAAGCTGTCTGCTGATATGTCTATCAATCGTGACTTTTGAATGATTTTTGAATGGTTAAGGTGCCCAGTGGACGTGTTGACTTTTTAGCCATATTCCCAAAGTCAAGATATCTATATTCTATACGTAACAATATAATATTAAGAAGAAAAAATAACATTTGTTACGTATATCTCTATTAGATTTTCACCTCTTTAAATAGCTTTTTACGAGGAATGAGTGTAAAAAGAGAACAATTCTAAGGCTCAGTGAATTTGAATCCGCGTTTAAATATAGGAGTCATCAATGGCAACAATTTATTATGTAAGAGAAGGTTCACAGCCAGGTAACATTGTCTCTAGCAGAGAGGTTTCTGTTAAGGACGTAATACATTTATATGGCTCTGCACCCACAAATTATAACTATATGAAAGGTGCTGATTCCCCTTACATCAACATAGACCAGGAGCCAGCGAATCCCTATTCTGATCCCGCCCATGTTGTAGTCAAGATTGAGGGAGATGAGGTTAATCAAGGTACATTTCCTGAAGAAGGTTTTTATACAGTTAGTGATGTGAAGGCCTAATGAACTTAAGAAAAAAAGGCAGAACCTAATGAAGAGGGCAAGGCTTGCATTATTGTATAAAGAGATCAAAAAGAATATTTCTATAGAGAAAAATTGGAGGCATATATATGCAATACTATTTCAATAAGATAGTAGAAATGACTTTTGAGGAAACTATCGACAAAGTGACGGAAGAACTGAAAAAAGAAGGTTTTGGCGTTCTTACGGAAATTGACGTTAAAGCTGCCTTAAAAAAGAAGATTAATGTGGATTTCAGAAAGTATAGAATTCTTGGCGCGTGTAATCCTTCGTACGCCTATAAAGCTCTTCTTACCGAGGACAAAATAGGCACAATGCTCCCCTGCAATGTCATTGTCCAGGAAAGAGAGGATGGCAGGGTTGAAGTCGCCGCCATTGACCCGATTGCCTCTATGCAGGCAGTAGAGAATGAAAGCCTTGGCGGGATCGCCGTAGAGGTACAGTCAAAGCTGAAGAAAGTAATTGAAAAGACTTGAGAAAACAACAAAATAATTTGCTAAGGAGGGTCCGGATTTCTTTTTTTCTGTGCCCTCTTTCTTTTTACAAATGATGCTCGGCAATCCTGGTAAACATCTGCACCAGACCGGAACAGAGCGTAAAGATTGATTTGATGTGGAGGTTCGTGCTGCAGCATTCATCAAAAAAGATAGTGAGCTTTGATTCCAGATCATCCTCAGGAGCCTGATAACAGATGAGAATAGGGATCTTGGGCATGGGGTAGAGGATAAGGGCAATATCTGCATCGTACCAGTCGATTGTTTTGCCCATGAACAGATCAATCAGATCATTCAGCAGGGCCGGATTGCCATCTGCCAGTTTCCGAAGAGGTTCTTCGCAGCGGCTGGTAAAAAGCGCCTGCCATTCAATCCCACCTTTAATTTCCCGGAATGATATCCATTTACCGGTAATATCCGCATGTGTCTTGTAGGTGATATAGGAGAGTAACGGGGCCTGCACCCATGGGATAATATGGCACTCCGAGGTCATGTCGCCCTGCCGGTCGAAGATGAAATCCTTACCCATTGAATTAATGATTATCCTGTCATCTTTAATAGTTGCACCAATAAGTGGTGCAACTGTTTCAAGGTTGATGGCTGCCATCTTCTTCTGCAGTTTATCGATGAACTCTGCCCGGTCAACCTCCATGTAACCGGAGCTCTGATACTTTGTGGAAAATTCAACGATGCGATCAGGTTCGAGGTCCGGGCAGTCCTGTAGTTTTTTGCTGTTCGCCACGATTGCAGCGGCAAATGCCAGACAGGACGGCAGGAGACATTTACTGCAATTGGTTTGCGGCAGTATTTTGTATACATCCAGTGCTGTAAAGGTAGATTTTGGCATTGATTAAAGGTAAGGGTTAAAGGGAAAAAGAGCAAGGGTGAGCCAGGTTTCTCACAAGTCGAGACGCCGGATAGACAAAGTGTAAGGGGGGTGAGCTATACTTTAGTATGCTTACCGCCTTACACTGCAGGCTATACGGATGTATCGGCTTGCCTTGTGCGAACAGTTCAGCATATTTTTTCATCTACAC
>JBDLJI010000059.1:0-9414 GCA_039714455.1 Thermodesulfobacteriota bacterium | reverse complement strand
TTCCCCTCATGACCTGGCTCAATGAACATATCTTTCCGGCTGAGGCCAAAAGCGTCAACCGGAAGATGGTTTACTGGTGCTCAAAGCTTGCGGCTGCCGAAATGATTCTTGCAGGGACAACAACTGTTGCTGACGGCTATTTTCTGGAAGACAGAGTGGCACAGGCCTTTACAGACTGCGGTATACGCTCTGTTGTTGCCCAGGGTGTCATCGATTTTCCTGCTCCCGGCGTTCCGGACCCAACACAAAATGTTGAGGCCGCCGCACACTTTATTGATCGCTGGCAGGGCAAAAATAACTTAATTACCCCGGCAATATTCTGCCATTCACCATACACCTGCTCCCCTGACACCCTGAAACGGGCCAAAGAAATGGCAAGGAAGAAAAACGCCATGCTTTTTATACATCTGGCGGAAACAAAAACTGAAGTGGAACAGATACAGGAGCAGCACAAAGCCACCCCGGTCCGCTATCTGGACAGCATAGGAATTCTAGATAACGACACCGTCTGCATACACTGTGTGTGGTTTGATGAAGAAGAAATAGAAATACTGGCCAAAAGTGGGGCAAAGGTTTCAACCTGTCCTCAGAGCAACATGAAACTTGGCTCCGGCATTGCACCTCTTAAAAAAATGCTTGCTGCGGGAATATCCGTGGGTCTGGGAACTGATGGTTGTGCCAGCAACAACACCCTGGATTTATTTTCTGAAATGGATCTTTGCGCTAAGCTCCACAAGGTGAGAGACCTTGACCCGACTGCACTCCCCGCAAAGACTCTCCTGGAGATGGCCACACTTGGTGGCGCAAGGGTTCTTGGCCTGGAAAAAGATATCGGCTCTCTTGAACCCGGTAAAAAGGCGGATGTTGTTCTACTTGATGTTAACCAGCCGCACCTGCAGCCCTTTTACCATCCTGATCTGCTGCTATATGCTGCAAGCGGCGCCGATGTCAGCACCGTTATCATTGACGGAAAAATCGTAATGCAGGACAGGCAAATCCTCACCTTTGATGCTGACCAGGCAATGGCAAAGGTTCGTCAGCTTGCTGAGAGTTTATAAGGCGATAAAATAAAGTGCCACGAGAACCAGGATAAAAAATATACCTACTTTTACGCCGACACTTTCATCTTCAGGTTCATGGGCGTGTTCACTATCATGGTCTGACATTAATCTTCCTCCAAATTATTTTACCATTCTCTAACTTTGACTAAAAAATTTCAGGCGCACTCTAGCCGATTTCTACAGATTTCTCATCTCAAAAAAACAATTTAACTACCAGAAATCCACCAACCAGCAGGATAAAAAACAAAATGGACAAGAGGTTAAAATAGCGCTCAATAAAATGCCGGACCGGAGCACCGAATTTGTATATAAAGGCTGCGACCAGAAAAAAGCGGGCTGCGCGGGACAGTAGTGAAACAAGGATGAAGGTCACAAAATTTATCTTGAACGCACCTGCCGTAATGGTAAAAAGTTTATACGGCAGTGGAGTAAATCCTGCTGCACCGAGAGCGAGAGCATCATACTGCCTGTAAAGATTCTGCACCACTTCGTACTTGTCCTGCAGCCCATACCAATCAAGGATTTTCACCCCGATAGTGTCCATAAACCCCAGCCCCAACCCGTAACCAATCACACCCCCTACTACTGAACCAACCGTACAAATGGCTGCGTAGCGAAACGACTTTTTAGGAATCGCGATACAGAGAACTATGAGAAAAATATCCGGAGGTATTGGGAAAAAAGATGACTCAACCAAGGCAATGAAAAACAGGGCCCAAACCCCGGAAGGGGATTGCACCCAAAGCAGAGACCTGTCATATATCTGCCTGATCCAGCCTACCTTCTGTACACCTTTTTCATCTGCTGGTTTTGTCATTGTTATTGTACGGCTGCAGCATGAAATCAGTCGTTTTGCCAACCATGGTCGCCGATCAGATTGACAAAGCGAACAAATTCGATGGTTTTTTCCGTAATTTTGCCATCTTTTTTTGTGACTGAACGCAAATCCTGCACAGCACGGTCTCCGACCGGAATAACAAGGATGCCTGGATCTGCCAGTTGTTCAAGGAGTGGTAGAGGAACCTTCGGCCCGCCTGCGGTTACAATTATTGCATCGTAGGGTTTATATTCCGGCCAGCCGTTAGTACCATCATCCAGCTTGGTAAGGATATTAAGATAGTGCAGAGAGTCAAAAACCTTCCTGGCCTGCACGAGAAGAGTATCCATCCTCTCAACAGTGTATACCTTTTCACATATCTGAGAAAGAATTGCGGCCTGGTACCCGGACCCGGTGCCTATCTCCAGAACGTGTTCATGTCCCTGCAAACCTAAGGCCTGAGTCATAAGGGCAACTATATAGGGCTGGGAAATGGTCTGCCCGCTGCCAATCGGCAGCGGGAAGTCGCCATAAGCCTGGCTCTTCAACGCATCTTCAACAAATAGATGGCGCGGGACCTTTCTCATGGCATCCAAGGTTTTCGGATCATGTATGGAGCGGGGTATCAGCTGCTCTTCAACCATCCTGTCCCGCACTTTTTCAAAATCGGATGCAAGTAAGCTCACTTGATTAAGCCACCTTCCTCGAATTCCTCCTCGGTTAAGGATCGATATATGCATGTTTGAACAATATCTCCTGCAAAAGTCACCTTGACTGTTTCATATTTTTTTTCACCAAGCTTGTCCCCGATAAAAGGCGTTTTACGCAGGGCAGTATTTTTTGCATCATAATAGACCCAGAGTTCTCCTCCATCTGCCATTTCATATTGATCGTTAGGCTGACCCAGATATGTGAGAACCTGCTCTTTTGTCGTTTTTTCAGGAGACACCAAACAAACGTCTGAAACAAGATGTCTGACCTTTTTTTTAGCACAACCAACACCGCCCAAAAGTAATGACAGCAATAGGGCGACAGCAATAATAATCCGTTTACTATACATCCATTTCTCTCCGGTCATATATTCCTGCCAGGCTTATTGATTAACTGCACTGACCTGGCCAAAAACTTCTTAAAATATTCTGCAGCGAAGCAAGAATATACTGAACATCTCCATTTTTCAATAAATATGTCCCTTTCTAATCATCCTTTTGTAGCCCGTTCAAGAATCTTGTAGCTTCGTTCTACCATTTTTCTTGGATCAACCATGAGGCCTGCCTGGATCAAGGCGTTATCAAATATTTGCTCAATTATATTTTTAGCAAAACTTTCATCAGTACCCCGAAGAAGGGACAACTGCTTGATGAGAGAATGACCGGTGTTAATCTCCAGGTTTTTTGTTCCCGCTTCCTGGAACGATTCCCCCTTTTCAAGCCTGGCGGCCTGCATCACCCGTTCCATGGTACTTGTCATATAGCTATCCGGGTTAACAACAATAGCAGGACTTTCCACCAGCCGTTTTGAGATGATCACCTCCTTAACCCGATCACCAAGGGCATCCTTGATCCAACCGGTCAGGGATTTGACCACCTCCGGTTCCAGTGCAGATTCCGTTTCCTTTTCTTCAGCATCCCCGGTGCTTGTTATAGCAGAAAGATCAAGGTCACCCCGATCCGCTGAGACCAGTTTCTTGCCATCAAACTCACCAATATGGTTCATGACAAAGTCATCGATCGGTTCCAGGGTGTAAATGATCTCAATATTCCTTTTTCTGAAGGCCTCGACATAGGGCCCTGATTCAGCAGCTGTTCTGGACGGGCCATTGATGTAGTAAATCTCTTTCTGACCTTCAACCATGCGTTCTATATAGTCTTCCAGGGAAATCAACTTACCTGCTTCTGATTTTGATGATTCAAAGCGCAGCAGTTTGGCGATCTCGTCACGATAGGCATAATCCGAGGTAACTCCCTCTTTGAGATAAATGCCGAAATCAGCAAAAAACCCGTTATATTTTTCAACATCTTTCGTGGCCTGTTCGCCGAGGAACTTGAGAAAACGTTTGGTGATAACCTTCTTCAACTTTGCCACCAGCGCAGAATCCTGCAAAGCCTGGCGCGATATATTCAAGGGCAGATCCTCACTGTCAACAACCCCTTTCAGAAAACGCAACCATTCCGGCAGGATGTTCTCGCTGTGCTGTTCTATAAGTACTTTCTGGCAGTAAAGGTTAACCCCTGATTTCATGCGACCAAAGCCAAGCCTTTCAATATTTTCCTTGGGCACAAAGAGCAGAGCATTGATAGCCAGTGGAGCATCTGCGGTAAAATGAAGGCGCTGCAGAGGTTCGTCAAAGGCATTGCCGATGAACTTGTAAAACTCAGTATACTCCTCCTCCTTAATCTCATTTTTATTTCGTGCCCACAGGGCTTGGACAGTGTTGACTGTTTCGCCTTTGACCTTGATGGGAAAGGGAACAAAATTTGAATACTGCTTGATGATTCCCTTGATCTTTTCCTCATTGGCAAATTCATGGGCATCATCCTTAAGCTCAACAATTATCCTGGTGCCGCGCCGAAGGCCTTTCTCTTCCGTCAGCGTATAGCTGCCACTACCGTCCGAGGACCACTCATAGCCCTCAGCATCCGGAGCATAGGAGCGCGACAGAACCCTCACCTTTTGGGCCGCCATAAAGGCAGAATAAAAACCAACGCCAAACTGACCGATCAGGCTGATATCCTTTTGGGCAGCCTCGGCCAGATCTGCAAGAAAGGTATTTGAGCCTGAATGGGCAATGGTGCCAAGATTCATTTCCATCTCTGCCCGGGTCATGCCTATACCGGTGTCGGTGATGGTCAGCGTATGATTTGTATCATCCGCATCAATTGTTATTTCCAGCTCCACATGGCTGTCAAACACCTCTTCTTCCAAGAGACGCTGATGTCTGAATTTTTCCAGGGCATCAGCAGCGTTGGAAATCAACTCACGCACAAAGATATCCCGCTCCGTGTAGAGCGAATGGATGACAATATCGAGTAATTTCTTGACTTCCGCCTGAAATTCTTTTGTTTCTGATTTGATTTTTTCCTTGGCCATTTAAATGCCTCCTATTATTTTTACAATTTGATTTTTAGCCTTTATTTCGGCAAAGATGATAATCATCATGCATAGTCTGTCAAGAAATAGAGATGCAACTCAATGGACCTTGTCAACTTTATAGAAAAAACTTTCTGCAGATAAACAGAAATCCGGGAACATACATTCATGAGAATTATTGCCTTTGGAGATATTCATATGAACCTCGGTGATGTGGAAAACATCCCGGGTATTCAGTCTGCTGACTACATTATAATCACCGGAGATATTACCAATTTCGGCTCCAGGAACGATGCAGAAAAGGTGATCAATACGCTGATGGCCATAAACGGCAACCTTTTAGGTGTTGCGGGAAATCTCGATCAGCCCGATGTTGCCCGTTATCTGGAGGACATTGGACTGAGCCTGCATGGAAAGGGCAGAATAATTGACGGTGTGGGTATTGTTGGTTTGGGAGGCTCCAATTATACCCCTTTTGAAACACCCTTTGAGTTCAGCGAGCAGGGACTTGCCAAACTCCTGGCTAAAGGAACTTCCCAGATTGGCAATACGAAAGACCATATTCTTGTCTCACATAGCCCTCCTTTCCAGACAAAAGTAGACAAACTTTTAAATGGTTCATATGTTGGCAGCACTGCAGTGAGAACTTATATTGAAGAGAAGCAGCCTCTCTTCTGCTTGAGCGGTCATATCCATGAATCAAGGGGACAGGACTATATCGGCAGAACCCTCGTACTCAATCCGGGCACGATCAGCGATGGAGGTTACATAGAGGTTCTCTTTGAAAAAGGCGAAATTTCGGCTTCGCTTAATTCTTATAAAATAGAAGGTGGCGATAAAAATTATGGGAAACGATATTGATACATTAGTCATAGGCGGTGGCCTCTCAGGACTTTCAGCGGCCCATTTTCTCCAGAAATACCAGCCCGGCGCACGTATCAGCATTTTAGAAAAATCTTCTTCACCAGGGGGTGCAATCAGTTCATTTCAGCAGGACGGTTTTCTTGCCGAATGGGGTGCCCATGGTTTTCTTGATAACGTGGAGGCGAGCAGGGAACTCCTTGCTGACACAGGCCTGGACAAAGAGGCCCAGAAGGCGCCGCTGGATGAGTTTGTCCGTTACGTCTGCTTAAACGGCAGACTGAACCTCATTCCCCAAAGCCCCAAAAAAATCCTTAAATCAAACCTGATTTCACTACCTGCCAAGCTTCGCGTCTTGGCTGACCTCTGGAAGAAACCGCATCCCGAAGAACAAACTGTTGCCCAATGGGCGGAGTATCGTTTCGGTTCCAGCCTGCTGCCTTTTGTTGATGCAGTTTTGACCGGCACCTATGCAGGCGATTTAAAACGTTTGAGTATTGATGCTGTCTTTCCCGGTATACGCAATCTCGAGCTGAAAAATGGCTCTGTTATCAGGGGGCTGCTGCAGAAAAGAAAGGTTGCCAAAGCAAAAAAGCAGGAAGCTTCAGCAATGAAACTGCCTGCAATGATCAGCTTTCCCCAGGGCATGGGCAGGCTGCCGGAAGCGCTGGCTGCAGATAAATATCTGGAGTGCTCCACAGAAGTTGAAAGTATTCATAAAAATGAAGATGGCTGGGAAGTCAGAACCTCTGAAAACAGCTATCAGGCTAAAAGCCTCGTTCTGGCACTTTCTGTCAACCAGGCCCTGCGGCTGTTAAATAATTCCGAAGGCCTGGCAGGAGAGGCAAGTCCAGTGTCTGCAATACCCGAGGCAAGGATAGTTACCGTAGCCCTTGGATTTACAGAATCGGCCGACATACCCTTTGGCTTTGGCTACCTGGCTCCGGAACAGGAAAAAAGATTTGCCATGGGAGCTCTTTTTTCAACCCATATGTTTCCGGGCCGGGCTCCCGCAGGACATGTGCTGCTTGAGGCTCTCGTGGGCGGCAGAAGGCACCCGGAAAAGCTTGAGCTGTCTGATGATGTTCTGATCCGCGAAACTTATGCTGATCTTAAACAACTCATTCACCTTCCTGATCCCCCGGTTTTTTCCAAGGTACTGCGCCCTGATCATGGAATCCCCCAGTTGGAAATAGGTTATCCCAAGCTCCTCGCCTGGCGGGACTCCCTTATTGGTATCAACCAGGGTCTTTATGTCTGTGGTTTCGGCTGGGAAGGTATCGGAATTAACGATATGACAAAATCTGCCAGACAAGTAGCTTCTGCAATCGCTGCCGGAATTACTGCAAAAGGGGAGACGGAGGTTAAGGGAGTCTACTTCTAATCAGGATGTACAGACAGGGTTCAGAAGCCAGAAAATACCAGGAAAAACCGCTACAGATTTTTTGGTTATATTAAAAAGACTATAACAGCTCAGGCGATGAACTGTTTACGGGAGGCAAACATTGTTGTTCTCCGGATTCCGGCTTCTGAACCCTGTCTGTACATCCATCCCGCAAATCTATTTCTTCAGCTTATTGGCCAGCAAATCCACCTGGCCTCGAATGCTGCCATTCCGCGATATTGCTTCGGAAATTACTCTGACTGAATGCAGCACAGTAGAGTGATCCCTGTTAAATGCCTTGCCAATTTCCGCTAATCCCTGCTCAGTATATTTTCTTGCCAAATACATTGAGACCTGTCGAGGGAAAGTAATCATTTTCTTGCGTGACCTGGACTGCATATCTTGAATGCTAATCTTGAATTGATGGGCTATGAAATCTCTTATCAATTCAGCTGACAGTTCCTGGCTGTTGCCGATAATCTCAGCGATAACGCCCTTAGCCATAGCAAGGTCAGGCGCTTTCTTCAGCAGCGATGATTTTGCTTTCAGACCCACTATTGCACTTTCAAGCTTGCGAATATCCCCTCTGATGCATTGGGCCAGGTATTCCACTAAATCACCGTCAAGTTGCAGGTTGCAGTTTGAAGCCTTACGTTTGATGATCAAGCGGCTTGTCTGCAAATCGGGGGCATTGATGGTTGAAATCAATCCGGCAGCCATGCGGGATCGAAATCCCTCATCAATTTTGGATAGTTTACGGGGGACTGAGGAGCCGGTTAAAATAATGCGTTTACCTGCCTTCATCAAAACATCTAACAACTCATTGAGTTCTTCCTGGGTTTTCACCTTTCCGGTCAAGCTCTGAACATCTTCAATGAGTAACACATCACAGTGATTATGATATTTATCCTTAAATACATCCATGGAATTGGACCTGATACGGGAAACCATTTCAGAGGAAAACTGCTGGGCTGTCAAATAGTGCAGCCTGGTTCCGGGAAAATTATTTGCGATGGAGTGAGCCACCGCATGTGTCAGGTGGCTTTTGCCCAACCCGGTGCCGGCATTAATATACAGAGATGGGCCAAGGGAAGTGTCACCATTGGCAATGGCTTGGCATGCCGAATGGGCCAGAAGGTTGGAATCCCCCACCATAAATTCTTCAAAGACATACTTGGGATGCAGATTCCTGATATTTGAGTTGACTTCGGGAATTGCCGGCAGGCGAAGCTGTTGTCTGGTACTGCCCTCCAATAATGGAACCGTTGATTCATTCAGGGCCGGGCTCGATACGGAAAAAAGGATTTTCGCTGAGGTCTTACCCAACAGCACCAAACTTTCCTCAATAAACTTTAAATAATTCTCCTTCACCCAGAGACAAAAGAATTTATCAGGGCACGCCAGTTCAATGTGATTCTCATCTGCACTGATACAGGTCAAAGGGTCTATCCATAAATGCTGTACCGCTTCAGGGAGTTTATGCTTTAATATTTCCTTGACTTCATTCCAAAGCATTAAGACAGCTCCATCCAGAATCTGAAATAAGGACAAGAAAAATCTTGCCCGGATAATTTGTTCTTTCCCAACGGTAGTGTTCCTTTTGAAATGGGATCGATATGTAAGTTTTTGTTACTAGAGAGGAAATGAAACGGAAAGTGGTAGAACAGATGATCTTAAACCCGTTCTCGTATTATCTCCTTTGCCATTTTTTTTAATAGAAACTCGGATGCTCGTCAAAGACGATTTACGATGATTTTAATTTCAAGACCTCCTTGGTTTTCAACAATTTCCTGATGCACTCTATTGCTGGATTTGCAGAAAATTCCCTTGCTAATTGCGTAAAAAATCATGCTTTTCGGCATATGCCAGATTTGTATTAAGATTATATGGGGTTATCGAACAGGATGGTTGGTTTTAAAAAAATGTTAGCAAACAGCCAGGTCCTAATTTCTCCAAATAGCTCCATTTTCCTCCCAAAATCTAATTTATACGTTTTTTTTAAAAAAAATTTGAATAAATTAGATTTGTTCTTTTACAGGAAAACAAGATGCCACTTTGTGGTACCAGTCGCTATACTTCTGAAAAAGTGCACCTTTTTTGTACATGATGCATCAGATTGATAGGCAAATTAGCCTTTCCTCATATACCCTTTTGGATTTTCCGAGCACCCACTTCACCAGAGGATAGGTAAATGTACTCAT
>JBDLJI010000058.1:0-9716 GCA_039714455.1 Thermodesulfobacteriota bacterium | reverse complement strand
GGGGTTAAAGAAAAGCGAGTTGTCGGAGAATGTTCCAAGTAAGTCTTGCCTTGGTTCATGGCATGTTAATTTGATTTACATTGATGGGAAGAAATGTCTTTTATTCGTTAACAATAAAACGCTTTTTAACTTTATTGTTCCGGACATTCCGAGGGCACAAATAAAAAAGCTATCAAGCATATTCAAAGCTACTCTGGCGTGTGTTCTTTCCGATGAGGGCATACCTGAAATGACAATAAATAAAATAATGTCAGAGTACGAATCAATTCAATATGCAAACACCAATAATAAGAGCGTAATGGGCTCTATGAACGATTTGGCTTTTCATTACAAATATCACATTCAATCTGAAGGTGGTGTCCATAGCTATGCGGTTCCAAGTATCATAAAGAAATTGAATCGCATGCCAATGGGTGCGTTAAAATATGTGTATTCTGTTGAGGCACTAAAGGCAGTTTTTGAAAAAATCAACATAACCAGGTAATACAGCGGATGGTGAGAAGGTTGGCGGCGCTAATCGCGAACATCTTCATTGGCGCCACCGCTGATCACAATCGTTATGTACCCAATGAGGAAATTATATGATTCCAAAATATGAAGAGATAATGGAGTTCCGGGGATAGCATATTTAATTATTTTTTTTCGGACCAGACTTCTGTTTATTCAGGGTGCGTGAGGTCAGTTTCTCCAGTCTGGTTATAAAGTCATCACTGCCAAGGGAACGACCGCTTCTTTCATGACGTCGTAATGCTTTGTATTCCTCTTCTGTCAGGTCTGTTGACAACATCTCCTGCCACTCTGGAATTATCTTAAGCAGCGGCCCGGCCTTTACCAGAATATCATCTTCTCCTTGCAGATGCGAATGGGGGGGACAGGCTTGATATACTGACTTTCTATTTGTCACCTCACCATCACTTTACCCTCTTCCTGCTGACATAGTCCTGGAGCGCCTGCCTGGAAACAAGCCAGTTCCGTTTGATTTTAAACGCCGGGATTCCGCCACGCCGCGCCAAGACATTCAGGTACTCCTTTGAATAAGGGGACTCTTCAGCAGCTTCCGCCAGTGTGAGGAAATTTGAGGCCAAGTCAGGTATCGCCTCAAAATACAGGTTGAGTGTTCTTTCAAGCGCCCGGGCAACCAGGATGACAAAATCGTCAACATTGCCCCGGTGTGCATTCTCAAGTGAGTCATAATATTTCTTCCGATCGTTCTTCAGAATGACCGCAGGGAAATAGCCGGCCTTCACAAGAATCAGATTCATTAACAGTCTGGCGGTCCTGCCGTTGCCATCTACAAACGGATGAATTTCAACCAGGGAAAAATGAGCATGGGCAGCTCGGCAAACAGGATGCTCGCCGGACAATGTCGCATGTTCGGCAACGAATTCTTTCATACGGCGATCAAGGTGCAGAGGCTCGGGCGGGGTGTGCGCAGAACCGGCGATTCGCACCTGGATATCCCGATAGCGTCCGGCATATTTCGGATCTATCTCCTTTAATACAATTGCATGAATTTCCCTGATATTCCTTTCACTGATCGGTTTCGGGCTCCTGGCCAGGGTTTCAATGAACCGTATGGCATCACGATGATTTATTGCCTCAAGGTGCTCAATTACTGATTTCCTGCCGATTGTGAGACCATCCTGCAACACAAGCCGGGTCTCACTTATGGAAAGCGTATTGCCCTCGATTGCATTGGAGTTATAGGTCCAGTCAATTACAAGATTCTCATGCAGGCGCTGCAGTACGGATGGAGGCAGGGGACGATGGCGGTCAATAAGTTTTTTCCCTACATCAATGCGGTCAAATATTTTTTTTGTACGATCGGATAGCATAAAAATATTCATATCCGATCATTCATGTCCGGTCAACAACAAAATGAAAAGACTGAGGGGTGCCCTTTTCTAAACAGTATACGCAGGTATGCGGGGTCAGGCTGACAAATGGGTGTTTTCTAGATGTCTATATTGAATTTAGGCACTTTAGCTCACTTGTAACTCTCGGCATTTTTTGTGCTGCATGGCTGCATGAGCTTAAATGTTTTGTTTGGTGTTGGAGTTTGAACTTGGGCTTAATGTCTTTTGTTGGTCGAGTATCAAGCACCCAGCATTAGAGTTTTTTCTGCCGACTGTCTACTGTAAACTGCCTACTGATGTAGACCCCTTGACTCCTCGAACCCTTGACCCCTTGAAACCTTTTTTTACCTGTCTTTCCTGCCATAGAGGATATCTTCAATGTTCAGCTGCAGCCATTGTTGATCCCACCACTCCAGGGGTGTTACAAAGATACCGTTTACCAGGACACTGAAATGCAGATGATCTCCACCTGCCATACCGCTGGTACCGCTTAATGCAATGCTAGCGCCCTTATCTACTAGCTCACCAACGGTAACGCCTATTTGACTCAGATGAGAGTAAAGGCTAAAAATTCCCTGGCCGTGATCAAGAATTATCGTGTTGCCATAAATCCCAAGATACTCTGCAAAAACCACATTGCCGCGATTGGCTGCTTTAATCTTTGCTTGCTTGGTTGATGCCAGGTCAACTCCCAGGTGAACCTGTTGGTCGATTTCTGTGTTATTATAATAATAGGTGCGGTGTTCGGCAAAACCTGCCATACGGCTGCCTGCCATCCTGCCAAACTTGCCATGCCAGAACCGTGTAGAAGAAGGGGTTGAGGTGGCCTGAACAATGGATTGGTAATTCTCTCCCCGTACCTTGCTGTTCACATAAACAAACTGCTCAACCAGTGAACCGGTGAGCTGGGGGTATTCCTGGGAGAACTCGGGGATTTTCAGGTTGAGAAAATTGTCACTGATATTTATTTTATCCTTTTTTAATGACTTCTTCTTCAGGATCATTCCAAAGGCTGCATTTCCTGTATTGCCGGCAATATCAGTAGCACTTACCACTGCCTTATCAATCTTTTCAGTATCATAATTAAGGCCGAAATAGGCAATATAGCGATCATCATCTTCATCACTTACAGGATAACCTGGATTAAAATGCCCGTTGACGGTCAGCCCATGTTTTTCAACCGCATCATTAATCTTGTAGATGACCATGCCGCTTCCACCGGGACTGACATAGCGAGTGGAATGCAGGATTGATATTTTGGGTGGACGCGTATCCATTATGACGGGATAGGTCATGACTGTTTCATTGCCAGCCATCCAGTTCCAGTACGAGAAATCACGGACTGTCACTTTCAGTTCCGCCGCACCGTCTTTAAATCCCAAGGTACTACTCTCAAGGGTAACTGTTTCATCCATGCGCTTGGGGCCATTGTGTTCAAAAAAGCCCTGGCGTGAAAATTCTTTTCCATAAACCTTTGCGCTCTTATTGCCTTGAGACAGAAAAATCTCAACCAGGCTTATACCGCTTCGTGAATCTGTGACAGTAAACTTTACTTCCTTGCTCAAGCCAAGGGTTGTGATGTCACCATGAAAACTCATCTGTGGCTTTTCACGTTCGAAATACATATAAAAGGCAATTGCCGCTGCCCCTACAAGAAGCAGAAAAAATAATGTAATTATCATTGACTTGGCGGATTTCTTCGCAGTCATTTTTTCAAAACTATCAGTCATTTTTTATTCCTAAGGGATGTATTTATTAATGTGAGATTATATAAGTCCTATGATTTTTCCCAGATGATCTCATACTTTTCCAGATACATATCATTATCGGCAACAATAATAAACCGCTTCTGCAATTCTTTTTCCAGGTTTTCAGTATTCAGTGTTTCATCCTTGAGCATCATGTCGGCAACGCTTGGGTGTACTCTGATGGTGACAGAGTGGCCGGGCATTTTGTAATTGTCATTGGAGATTTTACGAAAAATTTCGTAGCAGACACTGCGTCTGGATTTTAACAAGCCGTTACCACCACAATACATACATACTTCACACATCATCTGTGAGAGATTTTCACGGTCCCTCTTGCGGGTCATCTGTACAAGGCCAAATTCAGAGACTTTGAGAATGTTTGATCTGCTTTTGTCCTTTTTGACGGCTTCCTGCAGGGCATTGAAAACTTCTTCCCTGTGCGATTCCTGTTCCATGTCAATGAAATCGATGATAATAATACCGCCTATATTCCTAAGCCTGAGCTGATAGGCAATCTCTTTAGCCGCTTCCATATTGGTCTTGAAAATTGTTTCTTCAAGGTCTTTTCTGCCGACATAGCGGCCTGTGTTGACATCAACCACTGTGAGCGCTTCGGTGGTTTCAATGATGATGTAGCCACCGGAACGCAGCCAGACCTTTTTTTCCAGGGCACGGCTGATTTCGACTTCAACGCCGTAGGCATCCAGCAAAGGCACTTCATTTTTATAATGTGCGACCCGGTCCCGCAGTTGAGGCACAAAGGTATCAACAAAATTGCAGACCCTTTTAAAAGTTACACCGTCATCCACAACAACCCGCTGTATGTTATGAGTAAAAAGATCACGGACAGCCCGTTGGGTTATATCCAGGTCTTCATATACAATGCTGGGCACGGCAGCCTTTGAGGCCCTGTCTTTTATCTCTCCCCAGAGATGGAGCAGAAACTCCATATCCGCTTCAAGATCCTCACGGGAAGCGTTCTCGGCAACTGTTCTGACTATAAAACCAGCATCCTGCGGTCGTAAGTTTTCAATTTCCTGGCGCAGTCGTTGTCTGTCCTCGTCATTTTCCACCTTTCGGGATATGCCTATATGTTCAGTCATTGGCATGTAGACAAGGTTGCGGCATGGCAAAGTGATATTGCAGGTAAGGCGGGCACCCTTGGTGCCTAATGGCTCCTTGCATATCTGCACCATGACCTCCTGGCCCTCAGTCAGCAGATCTTCTATATTTGCCTGTGCAGCAGCAATTTTATTCGTGGCAACTTCAGGAGCCTCATCACAGCAACTTTGACAGTCATTATTTATCATGCTGTCTTCAATGTGCCTATTATCGGCTCTGACATCATCTACATAAAGGAAGCCTGTGCGTTCAAGACCAAGGTCTACAAAAGCGGCTTGCATTCCTGGCAAGACCCGGACCACGCAACCCTGATAAATATTGCCGACAAGACCTTTTTCCACAGGCCGTTCCTGGTAAAATTCTACCAGATTGCCGTGTTCAACAAGGGCAATACGTATTTCATAGGGAGTTGCATTAATGAGAAGATAATTATACATGGATTCTTGTTACAATTTATTATAGTTTTGCAGTGTGATTTTTGAATGTGTGAATTTGAGAAAATATGCATAAAAAAAATATTATATAACACCTGAAGACAAATGACCAGCTTCAGGTACGAATAGAATCAAGGTTCATATGGTTGCATTTTTTGTTCAGTTCAAGGGGTTATACCAAAAAAGACAAAATTAAAAATGGAAAAGTTTATTAGTGTCATCATTCCGACATATAACAGGGTTCAACGCCTTAAAAAAGCAATAGATTCAGTATTTGCCCAGTCCCATCAGGATTTTGAACTAATCGTTGTTGATGACGGGTCAGATGATAATACTGCAGAACTGATCGAAAACTATATTTCCGATATTGTTTATATAAGGCAGGAAAACAGGGGACCTGCTGCTGCCAGAAACAGGGGTATTGAAAAGGCCCGCTACAACATCCTGGCTTTCCTTGATTCTGATGACTGGTTTGTAGAAAACAAACTGGCAACACAGGTCAAAGCAATGGGTCAGAAACCTTTGTGCCTGATTTCACATACCGATGAAATATGGTACCGCAACGGCCGGATCCTCAACCAGAAACGTAAACATAAGAAGAACAGTGGAGATATTTTTAAGCAGAGTCTGGAGTTATGTGCTGTGGGTATGTCCACCGTCATGATGCGCAGGGAAATTTTCGAGCGCTACGGACTTTTCGATGAAGATCTTCCCTGTTGTGAAGATTATGATCTCTGGCTGCGTGTCAGTGCGGAGCAGGAGTTTCTGTTGGTTGAGGAACCGTTAACTTTAAAGGATGGCGGCAGGGATGACCAGGTTTCGACAATCTACAGAACCGGCATGGATAAGTTTCGTATACAGGCAATCATGAAAATTCTAGTCTCTGGCAGGTTAACAGAGGAACAGGCAGGAATTGCCCGGCGAGAGTTGGAGCGCAAATGCAGGATTTATGGAACAGGTTGTATCAAGCACGGCAGGGTTGAGGAGGGGCGATATTATCTCAATTTGCCTGAAATGATAGGGAGACAGCAGACTTCATCATGAGTAATAAAAAGAACATGGTTCCTGATCCGAGCAGCTATATATCCATGATTCATGTCGAGCCGGACTGTATTGACCATCCGGTTACCAGAGAGATTCTTGCCAGGGCTGAAAATATTCCGGTTGAAGTTATATCTGAAGACAACTGCAGGATGGAGGACCTGGGCTTCTATCCTAAAAGCCTGACTGCGGGCAAGCGTCATCTGTTACTGGGAAAAAATCGTGGCAGGTTCTTCAAGCCGTGCCCCGGTACGAAGGAATATATCTGCTGTGATTACCAGGTGCTGAACATTGGCATGAATTGTCCCATGGATTGCGTCTACTGTATTCTGCAGGCTTATCTTAACAACCCTTATCTTTCATTTTTTGTAAATATAGAAGACCTGCTAAATGAGTTGACCGAAGCATTTGCGCAAAAACCAGAACAATTCTGGCGCATCGGCACGGGTGAGTTCACCGACAGTCTTGCCCTGGATCGTCTTACAGGATTGAGTCGGGTGATGGTGCAATTCATGCGGGATAAGGATTCTGCAGTGCTGGAGCTTAAAACCAAGACCGCTGTTGTAGAAAATCTTGAGGGGTTGGACCATAGGGGGCGGACTATAGTTGCCTGGTCATTGAACAGTCCTGAAATAGTTGCCAGGGAAGAACTGAGGACAGCCTCGCTGGATCAGCGGTTGGCAGCAGCAGCCAGGTGTGCTTCCTGGGGTTATAAGCTGGCTTTTCATTTTGATCCGATAATTTACCATTCCGGCTGGCAGGATGGCTATGCGGAAACCATTGAAAAACTTTTTGCGGCAGTTCCCAAAGAGAGTATCGCCTGGATCAGCATGGGATGTCTGCGATATCTTCCATCCCTGAAAAAAATAGCTGGCCAGAGATTTCCCAATTCACGTTTTTTTCATGAAGAATTTATTGAAGGTCTGGACGGCAAAGCAAGATATTTCAGAACGTTACGGGTAGAGATGTATCAATTTATTTATCAACAGCTACAGCAAGATACCTATCCTGAAACCTGTATCTATCTTTGCATGGAAAATAACGAAATATGGCAGGAAGTATTCGGATTTACTCCTGACGACAGGGGAGGGCTTGCCGCAATGTTGGATCGTACAGTCAAGTAAATGAGCTGAAGTCAATTAAAAATTTGAGAAATTGAAAATTGAAAATTTATGGTAGAAAATCTCCAATTTCATAAATACCCCGCAGGTAAGCACCCTTAACAACAGGGCATAAACTCCGACTCCGAGGGGGTACAAGTGCATGAAGTTTTTTAAAAAGGTTTCAAGGTTTGTCGGCATAAAAACCTGTAGATAATTATCAAGCTATGAGATGCTTGATGATTGACAGACACTTATGCTGATAATCATCATCTGTCTCGTTAAACAACATATGCAGTTCTAGTACTGTTAATCTTCAATCTTCAATATGCAAAGGTGCATAAATTTAAAGACAAGCGAAATGATAATTTTTTGCCTATAAACAGATAGCTGATATCTGGCACCAATTTTTTGCCTTAAGCCCTGTGCCTTGGGTCTTGAGCCTTTTTACATGATTTAAATCTCCACATTTTTTTGGTCAACACCCTGGATTTTTTTTTATTCATTGTTATTTTCTAAAAGTCAGGATTATTGTGTTCAAAATAAGAAATATGCGGAAAATATTAATTAAAAAATTTTTAACGTAGGAGAAAGAATGGTTAATAAAGTAATCCTCATCGGCAACCTCGGCGCAGATCCTGAAATTCGCTATACCCAAAGTGGGGCAGCGGTAGCAAATTTACGCCTTGCAACAACTGAAACCTGGAAGAAAGAGGGTGTAAAGGAAGAGCTTACTGAGTGGCACCGTGTTGTCACCTTCGGACGGTTGGCAGAAATATGCGGGGAATACCTGTCCAAGGGCAGTAAGATTTACATAGAGGGTCGCATTCAAACCCGCAAGTGGGAAGACCGTGACGGGAATCCCCGTTATACGACAGAGATAGTGGCACGTGAAATGAAAATGTTGTCTCCAAGAGGTGCTGGAGATCAAGGCAAAGGTGGCGGATACCAGGAAGAAGAACCGCCGTTGCCTGATGCATCACCAATGGGAGATGATGTGCCGTTCTAACTAAGCAATAATAATATTGATTAAGTTGCAAAAAAACATAGGCTGGCTAAGCAAGAACTTTGATATACAGGTAAGCACCCTTTCAGGGCATAAACTTCAACTCCGAGGAGTGGTGTGTTTTTGGGAGCGAGGCCATACATATGTTATACCAAGCGAATAAAAATGCGTTACGACGCAGTAGATCGAATTTCTCGCGACGCCATCAATAGTAGAGTCTGAGAGTTATGGATTATTATGAAGTTCTGGGTGTCAAGAAAGACAGTTCAGCCCAGGATATAAAAAAGGCCTATCGCAAGTTGGCCATGAAATATCACCCTGACCGCAACAAGGGTAACAAGGAAGCTGAGGAGAAGTTCAAGAAAATCAGCGAGGCCTATGCCGTCTTGTCCGACCCTGAAAAGCGTAAGCAGTATGATACGTTCGGAGACAGTGGTTTCCAGCAGCGTTACAGCCAGGAAGATATTTTCCGTGGGTTTGACCTTGGTGATATTCTGAAGGAGTTCGGTCTCGGCGGAAGAGGAGGCGGCTTCAGTGGGGCAGGTGGCCAGGGCAGTCCCTTTGAGACCTTCTTTTTTCAAGGCGGCGGACCAGGGGGCGGCCGTGCTTCCTACCATTCACCTGGACAGCAGCAACCTGTCAAGGGAAACGACCTGACCTATGAACTCTCGGTTTCACTGGAAGAGGTTTTAAGCGGTTCGGAAAAAACAATTTCTTTACGACGTGAAGGCAAAACTGAAAATGTATCTGTGAAGATCCCGAAAGGTATAAAGGCCGGCCAGAAACTAAGACTGGCCGGTAAAGGCTCCCCATCTCCATATGGCGGTCCTCCAGGGGATCTTTTCCTGATAATTAATGAACAGGCGCATCCTTTTTTTATCCGGGAGGGCAATAACCTGATTGTGGAGCAACATATACCCTTCAGTAAGGCCTGTCTCGGTTCTGAAGTAAATGTAAAATCCCTTGAGGGCAAAGATCTCAAGGTCAAGGTTCCTGCAGGGATTCAGCCGCAGGCAAAGCTGCGTTTAAAAGGACACGGCCTGCCTGCAGGGAAAAAAGGCGGCCGCGGTGATATTTATGTAAAGTTCACGGTGGATATTCCGAAGAAACTCACAAAAGAGCAGAAAAAGGTTATCCAGGAATTGACCGATAAAGGGTTATAGGCGCAATGCCTGTCCGCATCGTGTTTTCGAAGTCGGAGTTTATGCCCTGAAAGGGTGCTTATCTACGATGCCGACAAATATTGAATGCAGCCATTCTGACAGTGCAATTTCCTATCTTTTGCCATCATCACCCTCACCATCCCACCAACACCCGTTTAATTTCCTTAAACTGTTTCAACCTGTAATAGGTTTCCCGTTCACGTTCTCCCAGATACTGGGTAATCGACTTGATCTCTTCTTTCAGTC
>JBDLJI010000057.1:0-9972 GCA_039714455.1 Thermodesulfobacteriota bacterium | reverse complement strand
CTATACATGTTGAGTTATGAATAGTTCTTAAAAGTTCAAGATGTACACTGGATATATTGGCCTCTCCACCCGGAGGGGCTTTTTTGTTTAAATCTTATGGGGCTAAATATGGGACAAATATAGAAATAAGAAAAGGGACTCAAGGCAAATTCTTGAATCCCTTTATAATTTTGTGGGGTGAGCGATGGGACTTGAACCCACGACCTCCGAGGCCACAACCCGGTGCTACCACCAGCTGAGCTACGCTCACCATATAGCAAGGCATCTTTTATAATAAATGGGCTTGATTTTGGCAAGACCTAAGTAAGCATTCCTTTAAAATCAATCAGTTGAATTCTTTACCGCATTGCTGACATTTTTGGGCCTGGGCCTTGATAATTTCAGAGCAGTCAGGACATTCTTTTTTATAATTGTTCTTCAGTAACTGAATGATGTCCAGATTTATTTTGTGTGCCAGAACCTCATTTCTGAAAGTATGATTACGGATGGGGTCGATGCAGGATAGGTCATTAAGCTCTACCAGAAGGTCTGAAGCCCGTTCACGGTTCTTCCGGTCTGCCGCCTCATCCAGTATCAGCAAAAGGACTGGCGCCAGATTTTTTTCAGCCACGCAAGTATCGAGTTGAGCCACGGCTCCTTTCTCTTTGGCATACCGGTCATCCTGCAGCTTGATACTTTCTGGGTCAATAATACAACCCTTCATGGCATCCTTGCTGCCGACCATCATCGGCGTACCTTCAGTGTTGCCTGGCAGTAACATGTATCTATAGGAAGCATGGTGGCCGAATTGGGCCTCGATATGCTCCCAGCCGTTTATAAAAAGTGGGCATTCATCATTAAGACAGATAAAATAGGCCTCAGTGCCCCAGCCCAGTCCGTCACCAACATGGACAGGAGGTACACTGCAGCAGTCAAGCTTCTCTTTGCAGTGAGGGCAATAATGGGTTTCATCAAGGTGTTTTTTACAGGCATTCAACATGGTTAGTCTCCAAGATATACGTCAGTGAAGTTTATACAAAACTATTTTGGTGTAGTAAGTGTTTGTTCTGCTCCAACCCGGGGCAAAGGCTGAGATACCTGTCATGTATAAGATTTGCCGCCAAAAATAATGAGTATGGGAATAAGGAGCAAAGTAAAAATAATTAGAACAACTATAGGATGTTCGCTTTTCTTCTTTTCAGGACTTTTTTCCATAGGTGTTAGGGTAAGCACGATAGAAAAAAAGTCAATGAGTCGTCATATACGACTCATTTTAGCTTCATCGTCAGATCGGCATGGTGAACCATAGCCGAACAAACTCTTCCTGAAACTTGGGCCGTATATGATGACTCATAAGTTAGAGAATAAAGACTTTAGGAAAGAAAAGGTTTATGAGCGGATAATCTTGCCAAGGGTCTCATCAACGGCCAGTGACTGTTTCATCCTTGCTTTCAGGAAATCATCGGTCAGGTATTGGCGATTTTCATCGATGATGGCACAGAGCGCGTTAATTTTTCCTTCATTGGCCATATCCATAAGTTTGATCAAGTTTTCCGCAAAACTTTTGACAATCTTACGGCCATCACCTGTGGTGGCCATTATTTCTGCATAGGTCCTTGGATTCTGGGTATGAACCCGTGCCATGGCCAAGATGCCATATAACGAGGTGAGGGTAGAGTGGGTGCCGATTTCATCCTGGGGAATCTGGTTGTCCTTCAGGGTCATGGCAAGGGCCACGGAAACGGTAGTGGGCAGCTTCTGGCCTACACCCATGAGCAGATCATGCTGGGACGGACTGTCCTGGTTGATAAGCGCTCCGTGCTTATAGAGAAAACCTTCGAATTCGCTGCAGAGCAGTCCACTTCTTTTTGTCCGCACAACGGTGGCATTTTTATCCTTCATGGTTTTGGCCTGGGGCCCCCACAGATTATGGACCAGCATTACCTCGACGCCTGGACGGGTATTTTCAAAAGCAGCGTCCAGAGCATTTTCTGCAACTCCTGCCAGGATGATCAGGGCCTGTCCGTCTTTGAGAAGCTGACCGTACTGTTTTACAGCAGTAGTTGTTGAGCTTATTGGCACACAAATAACCACTACATCAACCTGGGGGATCATATCCTCGGGTTTTAAATCACTGGTGCGGCCTGTAAGCAGTGAACGGTATCCTTCACTTTCCAAACGTTTAGCAAACCATTTACTCATATCCCCCGTACCGATAAAGCCGAAAGAGGATATATGCTTGGTACGCATATCCACTCGTGGAAAACTGCCCAGAACCTGAAAAGAACCGGGCTCCTGGATGATGTGCTCGCTGATGGATTTGACGGCATCAGCAAGGTTCGATTCATTTATATGACCTTCCGTCTCAATATATATCTGCAGCTTCTGGGTTTTGATGTCGCTTTCTGTACGCATGTCAATAATGTTGATGCCACGGCGGGTAAATTCCCCCAGGATATCGTAAAGGAGGCCTACTCTATCGGGAAGGGGCAGGGTCAGCAGGGCAGTGGCATCATAACCGGAAGGTTCAGAAGCCGTAGAACTGATGACGGCAAAACGGGTCTGGTTATGGGGTGCCATTTCCCTTTCCCTGATCACCAGACCGTTTGTTAATAAAAATTCTTCTATAGCAACAAAACCCTGTTCTGGCTTTTGCTGCTCCCTGGCATCATTTATAGCCTGCTGCAGATCTGTTACCGTCAACTGCGGCAGCAGGGGATAATTGTTTGTTATATACTCTTCACATTGCCTGAAGCTGTTGCTTTTACCAATGAGCATGGAAAGCTGGTGCGAGTCACCAATGGCTCCGAGTGAGAGATGGATAGGAAGGACCACATTGTCTACCCAGTGCGCAGTGCTGAGTTTTTCCATAATGCGGAAATACTCGATACTCTCACCCTCCCTGGTATTGTATACAGGGATCAGGGCAAGTTCCGCTTCCTTTTCAGTAAACGCCTTTATGACTGACGGCGTGTTCGGGTAAAGCTTTATTTCGGCGTCAGGATCAAATTGTTTGGCTGCCTGCCAGGAGGATGATCCCTCAGGACCCAATGTAGCTATGGATATCATGGATATGTCCTTTAATTGCTTTGATTCACAGATGTTTCCTGCCAGTTTTTCTTACACATATTCGCGTAAAATATTTATACTTACTATATAACCTTGACGGTATTCAATTCAAATTACGTATCATTACAGAGAAATGTACATATTTTGCCGATAATAGCATGAGTGAATTTCAAAAAAAAGGATCTGTAGCAGAGTATCTTCACGCCCTTAAATCCTCTCCCCGTTTAGGCCGGCAGGTCGTGCACCATGAAGAACTGGATGAAAGGGCTGCACGTTTAGGAAAGAACAGGATTGAATGGCCCGGAGCCCTGCAAGATGCACTGAAACAGATGGAGATAGAAATGCTTTACCAGCACCAGGTATCTGCTACGGACGCGGTGCGCAAAGGTGATAATATAATTGTATCAACGCCGACTGCCAGCGGTAAAAGTCTGATTTATAACCTGCCGGTTTTTGAGCAGATCATGCGATCACCTGAAAGCACTGCCCTATATCTATTTCCCTTAAAGGCACTGGCCCAGGACCAACTACGCACTCTGCTGGAACTGTCATCTTTACTGCCTGAAGAGTTAAGGCCAACTGCGGCGATCTATGACGGTGACACAAATGGTTATCAGCGGAAAAAACTTCGTGACCGTCCTCCAAATATCCTCATAACCAATCCGGATATGCTGCACCTTTCCATGTTGGGCTATCATTCCGTCTGGAGTAATTATTTTGCACGGCTGACCCATGTGATTCTGGATGAAGTCCACACTTACAGAGGAATTTTCGGCTCCCATATGGCCTGGGTATTGCGACGGTTGAAACGTATTTGTGCCTATTACGGTTCCAAGCCCCAGTTTATTCTTTCGTCTGCCACTGTGGCAAATCCAGATGAGCTGGCCCGTGATCTACTTGGAGAGGAGGCAACGATTATCAGTAAATCAGGTGCTCCACGGGCAAAGCGTCATTTTATTTTTATCAATCCGATTGACAGTGCAGCAACTGCTGCGAGTCAATTAATTGAGGCCAGTCTGAAAAGAGGTTTGCGGACCATTGTCTATACTCAATCCAGAAAGCTTGCAGAGCTTGTTTCAATCTGGACACAACAGCGTTTAGGGCCTTTGGCAGATAAGCTGAGTTCTTACCGAGCGGGATATTTGCCTGAGGAGCGGCGGGAGATTGAGACCAGACTCTCAGAAGGATCGCTTCTTGGCGTTATAGCCACCAGTGCCCTTGAACTGGGTATAGATATTGGCGATCTGGATATTTGCATTCTGGTTGGTTATCCAGGTACGGTGATGACAACCTGGCAGCGCGGAGGCAGGGTTGGGCGCAAGGAGAATGAATCGCTTATTATCCTGGTTGGACTTGAAGACAGCCTGGATCAGCACTTCATGCGCAATCCGCAGGATTTTTTCAATCGTGAAATTGAATCAACCGTTTTAAATCCGACAAATAAAACGATCGTCAAACTCCATTTGATCTGTGCTGCGGCAGAACAACCCATAAAGACAGATGAACTGCTTGCGCAGGATGCTGGTGTGCATGAAGTCGTTGAAGAGCTTGTGGCCGAAGCTTCTCTGCTGTTGACAGCTGATGGAAATTATTGGGTAGGGGCCCGTAAATACCCACACCGTGATTTAGATCTACGGGGTAGCGGGCAAACATTTGTCATCCGCAATAATACTGATGGTACTGCCCTGGGTGAAATAGATTTCATGCGATGCTTTAAGGAATGCCATCCAGGTGCGGTCTACCTGCATCGTGGCAAGACCTGGCTGATAACCAATCTTGACCTGGAAACCCATGAAGTGACTGCTGTCAGAAAGAATGTTAATTATTTTACCAGGACCATGGGCAGCAAGACCACGGAGATTCTGAAAACATACCAGACTAAAGAACTTGAAAATTTTCGGGTTTCCTTTGGCTACCTGAGGGTTACCGATACTGTAACGGGTTTTCAGAGGCGGCTTGTGGCGGGGCAGAAGTTCATAAGCACCGAATCACTTGATCTCCCGCCCTTAATCTTTGAAACTGAAGGATTGTGGATTGAGATACCTGAGGCAATCCAGAAACGCATGGAGCAGGAACAGTATCATTTTATGGGAGGCATTCATGCCCTGGAGCATGGCGCAATTTCCATATTTCCCCTGTTGGTTCTCTGCGACCGGAATGATGTTGGTGGTATTGCCCATCCCTTTCATGAACAGCTTTCACAGGCAGCGGTCTTTATATATGACGGATATCCGGGGGGAATTGGACTGGCCCGCAAGGCATTTGAGAAAATTGCTGAATTGCTGCATTTGACGCAGAAAACAATCGCAGACTGCTCCTGCGAACTTGGCTGTCCATCCTGCGTGCATTCTCCGAAATGCGGTTCCGGGAACAGACCGATAGACAAGCAGTCCGCCCTGGAGATCCTTGACGATTTATTGAGCAGTAAAATTACAGATGAAACAGACCGTCAGCCAATTACAGGCTCAAGAACTGAAGAATTTCGAACATCCGGCCTTGAAAATAGAATCGAAAAAAGAGAACCGCCGGCCCGTTATGGTGTATTTGATGTTGAGACCAAGAGGAGTGCCGCAGAGGTAGGGGGTTGGCATCGTGCAGACAGGATGGGTATCAGCGTAGCGGTTCTTTATGATTCGGTTTCTGATAGTTTTAAAACATATCTGGAGAAAGATATCCCGGAGTTGATCAGGGATCTGAAGACCTTTGAACTGGTTGTCGGCTTCAATAACAAGCGGTTCGACAACCGGGTGCTCTCAGCCTATTCGGTGTTTAATCTCGAATCCCTGCCCACGTTGGATATTATGGAAGTCATAACAAAGAGGCTGGGATACAGGTTGAGTCTGGATAGGTTGGCTGAGCATACCCTTGGAGTAAAAAAATCCGCTAATGGTCTGCTGGCTCTTCAGTGGTATAAGGAGGGCAGGATAGATGAAATAATAAGCTACTGCCGGCAGGATGTAAAAATTACCAGGGATCTTTTTTTATTCGGACTGGAGAACCGCTACCTGCTCTTTCAGAACAAGGCAGGCTCCGTGGTCCGTTTACCGGTTGATTTTTCTTCCTGTCTCTGAAAACGTAAATATGCGGATGCTTGCGTGGTTAGCCCGCATTTCTCACGAACATTTCAGCATTCAATAGTGAATGGTGATACTCGGGAGGGCATAGAAGATGGTATACAGGATATTAACAGGAGAAGAGTATTTACGAATGGTGTGGATGAAAAAATATGCTGAACTGTTCGCACAAGGCAAGCCGATACATCCGTATAGCCTGCAGTGTAAGGTGGTAAGCATACTAAAGTATAGCTCAACCCCCTTTCACTTTGTCTATCCGGCGTCTCGACTTGTGAGAAACCCGGGTTAGGTCGGCAAACGTTAAAGATGGTGAGAAAAGTATAGCTATTATATTTTTTAAAGTGGATTGGCGGGCCACAGGAGAGAATTATGTATCCAGCCGGTGATTTCGTTTTTATAACGAACCTGCATCCAGTCACCTTTCATTGCAAGCGGTTCAAATACCACACCTTTTTTTACCGTGGCAATGATGGTGTCGCCAGTACTTGAGCCTGAGCGCATATTGGCAGTTTCCACACTGACAATGACTGATTTTTTGCTTGTAATAAGAGTTTCGTATATCCAGCCTTTATCTCCTTCAAAATCTACAACATTTGCCCATTTTCCCTCACGTTTTATGACCTGGAGAGGAAAGCTCTCAAAAACCTGCCAGATCACCTTACTTTTGGTGCTGGGGCTGGAACGTATGTTTACGTCATCTTTCTTCACGCTGACATATTCAGCTGTATGGCCGGCAACAGAGAGGGATAGAATAAACAGGGCAACAACACCGGCAAGAAAAAGTTTAGGGAAAGTTTTTATTTTCATAATCAACTCTTCGTGAATTTTTAATTTTTTAGGTGGATCTGTTTAGGATTATCATCCTGAAAATGATTTTAATAACACAAATATATAGCATCATAAGGTCGTCAAGTCAAACCGGTTTTTTAATGAAAATACAGCATCAAGAAGCATTATTTTCTAGGGTCCCGGCTGCAGATTGAAATCGGCCCGTAACTGGCCGATGTGCTTTCCCCTGTATTGTCGGTATCGGTCATAATGGCTATGGCACCAATCTTTGGCGGATTTTTGCCAAAGAAGCGGATGTAATCTTCATAGACATTTCTTGTTTCAATTATCCATTTACCTGTATTTGCCATGCCGTTTTCAACACTTACCATAATGGAGTCAGAGGTGTAGGGTGAAGGCACAACCTGATCTTTTGGGAGTTTATTTGCCCATATGTAGTTAATGATCTTGGAGTTCCAGAAAAACAGTGATGGAAAGGCTATATAAATTCTTGCACTGTAATCATCTTTTGATTTTCTTGTGGCATCGCCACTGGCAATTATATTGTCCACCTTCCAAGTCCAGGTGATATAGGGATATTTCTGCGAATCATACTTTATTTTGTAAATGAGTCCTGATGCAGCATTGTTACTGGTTGCCTTGATGTATGGTTTGCCGTTCTCTTCCACCCAGGTATATTCAGTTGTGCCTTTGAATGATTTTGGTATCCAGCCCGGTTTGATACCATGTGCAAAATCATCAATAATTATCTCACAGTCTGGGGGGATTCTAAAATCCTCCGCAAGGGAAACAGAAACAATCGACAAAAGCAGGACAAGTAACGCTATAATTTTATTCATGGCGTATCAGTTGTATTGTTAATCAGTGTAACCCTTCCGGCGAAGAATGAGAAATCAGGTGCACAAGGAATTCCTTGTTCCCCTTAGGTCCTAAAATAGGAGAGGGCGTAACCCCGCAACTTTTTAATTCCAGCATTGTACAAAAATCAATAATCTCATCTATTACCTCCTGGTGCAGAGCAGGGTCACGTACAACCCCGCCTTTGCCTACCTTGCCGCGGCCCACTTCAAACTGTGGTTTGATAAGAGCAAGAATTAAAATGTTCTCACGAAAGAGTGGCAATAAGGGCGGGATGAGAAGTTTGAGAGAAATAAAAGATGCATCGATAACTGCAAGGTCAATGGGTTCTGTAAAATCTTCCTTGGTAAGATAACGGGCATTGGTACGCTCCATCACCACTATCCGGGGGTCCTGGCGCAGTTCCCAGGCCAATTGTCCATAGCCGACATCAACACTATAGACTTTCAAAGCACCATGCTGGAGCAGGCAATCGGAAAAGCCTCCTGTGGAGGCACCGACATCAAGGCAGATAAGTCCAGTCGGATTGATGTCGAAAAATTGCAGTCCGGTCTCCAGTTTGTAGCCACCTCTGCTCACAAAGGGGCATGACTCCTTAACTTCTATTATGCAGGAGTCCTCTATCATGGCCCCAGCCTTATCTGCCAGCTTGTTATTTACCATTACCTGGCCTGCTCCGATCAAGGCCTGGGCTTTCTGCCTGGTTGGCGCCAGTTTTTTTGCAAGCAGCAGTTTGTCGAGGCGAATTTTCATTATTACAACAGTTTTACTGTAGTGTATCAGATCTTTTCTTGTTCCATGGCGCAACCCGCAGGAGAAGCAGCATGCCTGGAATTGCAATCAGGGTGCACATTATGAAAAAACTTAACCAACCCATATGTTTAGCAAGAAAACCCGTCGGCGCTGATGCCAGAACTCTAGGTATTCCCATCAGGCTGCTGAGAAGCGCATATTGGGTAGCGGTGAATTTTTTATTGGTGATACTGGCCATGAAGGCAACGTAGGCAGCGGTTCCCATGCCGGCGCTCAAATTCTCAAAGGCGATAACACCCGACAAGACCACAATGCTGTGGCCGATAGTAGCCAGCACTGCAAATCCAGCTGTAGATACTGCCTGCAAAACCCCGAATATCCAGAGAGATCGGTTGATCCCCAGGCGCAGCATCATGATACCACCGATAAGGCTTCCTGCAATTGTTGCCCAGAAGCCAAAAAGCTTCACAACAGCGCCGATCTCCGTTTTTGAAAAACCGATATCAAGGTAAAAGGGGGTGGTCATGGCACTGGCCATTGTGTCTCCAATCTTATACAGAAAAATAAATCCAAGAATCCACCAGGCCCCGGTACGGCTGAAATATTCTTTTAGCGGGAGAAGAACCGCCTCCTGTATGGTTTTCGGTGTGCCGGCCGGGGCTTCTGGCTCAGGTGAAAGGATGGTTGTTATAATACCCGGTAACATGCATGCTCCCATGATCATGTACACAGAGGAGAACGACATGTGATCAGCCATGATCAGACCACCCCCTGAGGCTAATAACATTCCTATGCGATATCCGTTTATATACAACGAGGAGCCGAACCCCAGTTCTTCATCTGGAAGATCTTCCCGCCGGTAAGCATCAACGATAATATCCTGGGAGGCACTGAAAAAAGTGACAAGAAATGCTACAAAGGCTACGACCCATGGATTTTTTGTGGGAGATGTCAGTCCAAGCCAGCAGATTACCAGTACAAGCATGATCTGGGAAACAAGCATCCATCCACGACGACGTCCTAGAAAGGGAAGGGTAAATCTGTCCAGAAAGGGGGCCCAGAGGAATTTGACAGTATACGGTAGGCCGACAAGTGCCATTAAGCCTATAACCGTTAGGTCGACCCCTTCTTCCTTCATCCAGGCCTGTAGAACTGATATGGTGAGTAGGAGTGGTAGACCACAGGAGAATCCCATCAGCAGGGTTCTCAACATACGTCTGCTAAAAATTGCCTTCAGCATATCAGGCATTGTTTTTTTGGGAGGAAATGATCCTTAAATGACTATTCATCATTCTAGAGGCTGAATATGGGGTCAGACCATGGATTCCGGCTACCTCTTCAATGCATCGAGCCTGGTCTTTGCAGAACTCACTTCAGCACTGCCTGGATAGGTGTCAACAAGTTTGTTGTATACAATGCGCGCTGTTTCCGGGTCGCCTATTTTTTCAAA
>JBDLJI010000056.1:0-9988 GCA_039714455.1 Thermodesulfobacteriota bacterium | reverse complement strand
GGAATTAAGAATTGTGAATAGGGAATGGGGAGTTGTGAATTAAGGATGAAAAAGCAAAAAACAAAAGGGTTGGTTTACTCGACCGATACGGGTCGAACCTGTCCGGGCTGCGGACATCCGGTCAAACAGTGCTGCTGCTGTAAAAAGAAAAGTCCGCAACAGAGCGACGGTGTGGTGCGGGTAAGCCACCAAACTAAAGGCCGCAAGGGCAGCGTGGTATGCCTGGTAACCGGGGTACCCCTCGCCGAAGCAGAACTCAAAAAACTTGCCAAACAGCTCAAGAAGAAGTGTGGAGCAGGTGGAGCAGTCAAAAACGGGATAATTGAAATCCAGGGAGATCAGCGCGAAGTCCTGGTCGATATCTTAATAAAGTTGGGGTTTAAGGTAAAATTAGCCGGGGGCTGAAAAATCAGGAATGGGGAATTGGGTCTTTCATGCCCTCTTATCTTTAATCTTTCTGCAAATGGAAAAAAATCGCCACAAATATCTTTTCTCATTCCTTTTTCCTTATTCACAATTCCCTATTCCCTATTCCTGTAGGTAGCTAAAAAACGATCCAGCTGGTTAGCAAAGGCTTGCCGGTCTTTCTGGTTGAGAGTGGCTGGCCCGCCGGTATTCACTCCACTTCCCCGCAACTCATCCATAAAATTTCGCATGGTCAAGCGCTCTTCGATATTTTCTTTGGAGTAAAATTCTCCCCGCGGGTTCAGGGCGTGGCCGCCTTTGCCGATCACCTCTGAAGCCAGGGGTATATCAGCGGTGATTACAAGATCGCCGGACTCCATTCCCTTAACTATTGCATTGTCTGCAACATTGAGCCCGGCCCCCACCTGAATCGAGCTGATATAGCGTGATACAGGGATTCGCAAGGTCTTATTGGCAACCAGAATGAGAGAAGTCTGCACCCGCTCGGCAGCACGAAACAGTATTTCTTTGATAACGTTGGGGCACGCATCGGCATCAATCCAGATCTGCATAATCCTCTTTTCTTTTGTCCTTTTACCTTAATTTCCTATTCTCCATTCACAATTCACCCTTCCCTGTCAATCATCGGCAGTTTCGTATGCCGACAATTCTTATTTATACCCGGTATCCACCGGCAATCCATCCTGCCTTGCGGAAGCCACCGCCAATTCATCGCAGCGCTCATTCATGGGATTGCCGGCATGGCCTTTTACCCATTTGAAGGTGATATTCAGATCTTCAACAAGGTCCAGCAGTTCAGCCCATAGGTCGGGGTTGACGGCAGGCTTTCTGTCGGATTTAATCCAACCCTTTTTGCGCCAGTTTTTTGCCCACCCTTTGACGATGCCGTTCACAACATAACTTGAATCGGAATAGAGCGTCACCGGTTTATCACGATGCTCGAGTTCCCGCAGGGCAACAATGCAGCCCATAAGTTCCATACGGTTGTTGGTGGTCAGCTTGAAGCCGCCGGACAGTTCTTTCCGCTTACCCTTGTAAATCTGGACGATTCCATAGCCGCCGGGGCCGGGGTTATAGCGGGCGCCGCCATCGGTGTAAATCGTCACTTCTCCGGTTTTGGGGGAGGTGTCTGCAATTGAAGGTCTGGCCTTGCCCGTGGTTTTTACAACTGCTGGACTGTATATCGGATTCTTAATCCATGCTTCGGCTTCTGCCCTGGTTGGAAACCCTTTGAATTTTGCACCCTGGTATCCTGTCACCTGAGCCTGTGCGGCCGGCCAGTTATCATAAATTCCTGGCTTACGGCCGGATGCGATTGCATAATATTTTTTTGGAGCCATCTGGATTCTCTTTAATATTTTACCTTAGATACTTGGGTACAACCATTTACAAACTTTTCAATAAAAGCGCTATCCGTTTTCTCGGGAGATCAATTGAAAAACCGTTAGGGAAATGACAGGGAACAGAACTCTTTTAGTTACTGGAAACCTTTTCTCTGTATAATGCAGCTTAAACGAAACAGAGAACGTACCCCCCACATAACAATTTACAGGGAAGAAAATGGCACAGATAGGCAGGATAAATAAGCTTACGGTAAAAAGAATGCGGGACTATGGAGCCCACCTGGATGGTGGTGAGTCAGGGGATATTCTCCTGAAGAAAAAACATGTCCCTGAAAAATGCCGGCCAGGCGATGAGGTTGAGGTCTTTGTTTATGTAAACAATGAAAATCGCTTGCGGGCCACCACCCAGAAACCCTATGCAGCAGTCGGCCAGTTTGCCAAATTACGGGTGGTGGCAAATACATCGTCGGGCTCCTTCCTGGACTGGGGGTTGCAAAAAGACCTGCTTGTTCCGAAGAAAGAGCAGCGCGCCAGAATGGATAAAGGCAAAGCATATGTAGTCTTTGTCTTTCTTGATGAGAAAACCAACCGTATCTCAGCATCTGCTAAGCTTGATAAATTCCTCAATCTGCAGCCACCGGACTATGAGGAGGGGCAAGAGGTGGATCTTATTATATATGACCAAACAGATCTGGGATATAAAGCGGTTGTTGACAATTCCCATGGGGGCATGGTCTTTAAAAATGAAGTATTTCAGAAGCTTGACATGGGCCAGCAGCTCAAAGGCTATATAAAAAAAATACGCGAAGACGGCAAAATTGACTTGAGCCTGCAGCAATCAGGCTATCAAAAAGTTGATGATATTTCCCGGGCAGTTCTTCAGACAATAAAAGACCATGGCGGCAGGATTACAGTTACTGATAAAAGCCCGCCGGAAGATATCTACGCCCTATTCGGGGTAAGTAAAAAAACATTTAAAAAGGCAATAGGCGCACTCTACAAAAAAAGGCTTATCACCATCGGCGCCAAAGGTATCAAACTTGCCGGACGATGAGAAAAACAGCGACAGATTTACTTTTTCTGACTACTATATCTATCAGAGAAAGAATGCAGGCCTGATCCGGTCACATGTTCAATATTACAAAGGTGTCATCAAATGGGAGTAGGGGTTTCCTGCCCGAAATGTAAGAATAATTTTCCTTTTTATTGCAAAAACTGTGGAAGTTATCAAATTGTTGTACACGAAGCCTTAAAACTTATTAATTATTTTCAACCCAGAACTATATATTACTTCAAATGTCAACAATGTAAGTTTGAATACGACTATGCTATATGCCCGGCTTGTTCCAAGAAAATTCTGGCACAATTCCCATTTGTCTCAGGTGATACGGAAGGAAGAAACAATAAAGGTTGTTTTATAGCAACAGCTTGCTTAGGCGAAGATAGCCACATCATAAAACAGTTATATATTTTGAGAGATGAATTGCTTGATAAAAATTATCTCGGCAAACTGTTTATCAAATATTATTACATACACAGCCCAAAGTTAGCCTTCCATATATCTCAAAGAAAACCATTAAAAATACTTGCAAAGTATTTAATTGTTTATCCTGCCTATTATACATCACTTGTGGTGATGAAAATTTTGTCTCTCTATAAAAAGAATTAATATATAATTACACAAATGAAATTTGACGAACTCGGGCTCAGTCCCGAAGTAATGAAGGCCGTGACCGGGATGGGCTATACCGACCTGACACCCATCCAGGAGCAGACCTATACCCTGATCCGCAAGGGGCGGGATCTCATGGCCATAGCCGAAACAGGCTCCGGCAAGACCAGCGCCTGCGGCATCCCGATTTCCGAAATGGTTGATCCCCAAATCCCCGGCATCCAGGCCCTCATCCTGGTCCCCACCCGGGAACTGGCCCTGCAGTATGTTGACGAACTTGACGTCATCGGCAAACATACCGGTATAGCGCATTTTGCCGTCTACGGCGGTTTTTCCATGGATATCCAGAAAGCAAAACTGGAGCACGGGGTCCATATCCTGGTGGCCACACCGGGGCGGCTTATCGATCATCTCTACAACAGCACCCTCACCCTTGAGAAGGTTCGGATTGTGGTACTGGACGAGGCTGACGAGATGCTCAAGTTGGGCTTTGTCGAGGATGTCAACTTCATCCTCTCCTGCATCATGAACGAGTACCAGACCCTTCTTTTTTCCGCTACCATGGCTGCCGAGGTCGAGGAGCTGGCCAGCACTTATTTAAACGACCCGGTCCGCATCGAGCTTAACCTGGAAGATGTCTCGCCCCAGTCCATCACCCACCGTTTCCGCTTTCTCTCCGAAAAGAACCGGCTGCAGGTGCTGAAGCAGTATTTTAAAGAAGAAAAACCAGCCGGGGCAATCATCTTCTGCAATTCCAGACGAAACGGCGAACTCCTTTTCCGCAAACTGAAAGGGGTGGTGGACTCACTGGAGTACATCCACGGCGGCCTGGACCAGAATAAGCGAACCTCGATCTTCAACCGCTTCAAGCAGGGCAAGATCAAGGTAATGATCGCCACCGATGTTGCGGGCCGCGGCCTTGATTTTTCCCGGGTGACCCATATCTTCAACTACGATTTTCCAGGGGCGTCCGAAAACTACGTGCACCGCACCGGCCGCACCGGGCGGATGGGCAGAGAAGGGGTGGCGATCTCGCTTGTAACCGGACGGGATCTGTTCTCGGTCAAGCGTCTGTTCAAGGAAAAGGGAATCCAGTATATCTGGGACGGTAAGGTGCCTGACTTGAAGAGAGTTTCCTCGAAAAAAGGACCCGGTGGTTTCGGCAGGCGTCCAGGCGGCAAGCCTCCTGGCGGCGGCAAAAAATCAAGGCCGCCACGTAATTTGCAAAAGAAAACAAAATCCAAACCCCAATCCTGATTGCCCTGTCCGGGTATTAAATAAATGGCTCTCATCAGTTTACAGAATGTCTCGCTCGCCTTTGGCGGTCTGCCGGTCCTTGACAGGATCAGCATGCAGATCGAGGCTGGCGAACGGGTCTGCCTGGTCGGCCGCAATGGTGAAGGAAAATCCTCCCTCATGCGTCTGATTGCCGGTGAACAACCACAGGACAGCGGCCGTATTATCAAGCAGCAGGGAGTGAAAATTGCCCGGCTGGACCAGGAGGTGTCGGCCTCCCTGGACGGCACTGTCTATAGCGTTGTATCAGGAGGGGTTGGCAAATTCATGGCTTTGCTGGACCGGCATCACAACGTAAGTAATCGGCTTGCTGAAGATCACAGCAAATCCCAGTTGACCGAACTGGCAGAAGTTGAGCATGAGATGGAAACGGCCGGCGTCTGGCAGGTACGGCAGCAGATTGAAACAGTGCTTTCCCGTTTGCAACTCAATGCGGACATGAATTTTATCGAGCTGTCCGGCGGTATGAAGAGAAGGGTACTACTGGCCCGGGCTTTAGTCTGCGATCCTGATCTGCTGCTCCTGGACGAACCCACCAACCATCTGGATATCGAGTCCATAACCTGGCTGGAGGAATTTCTGCTGGCCAGTTCCTGTACGCTCCTCTTTGTTACCCATGACCGTGACCTGCTCAAGAAGCTGGCAACCAGAATACTGGACCTGGAACGCGGCAGCATCAGCAGTTGGCCCGGCGATTACGACACTTACCTGCGACGCAAGGAGGAGATGTTGGCTGCAGAGAACAGCTCATCCGCCCGTTTCGATAAAAAACTGGCCCGGGAGGAAACATGGGTCAGGCAGGGTCTCAAGGCACGCCGGACCCGTAACGAGGGCAGGGTGCGGGCCCTAATTAAAATGCGCCGGCAGCACCAGGCCAGACGGCAGCAGGTCGGAAATGTCCGGATGGAAATCACCGAGGGTGGGGCTTCCGGCAAGCTGGTTGCAATACTCAAAGATGTATCCCATGGTTTTGGTGACACAAATGTGATTAAAAATTTTTCAAACACGATTCTGCGCGGTGACAGGATCGGCATTATCGGCCCCAACGGCGTCGGCAAGACCACCCTGCTGCGCCTGCTGCTTGGTGAACTGAGCCCGGACAAGGGACAGGTCCGCCTGGGTGCCAACCTGCGGCCTGTTTATTTCGACCAGCAGCGGGCCCAGCTGGATGCAGAAAAAACTGTTATAGACAACCTGGGAGATGGTAGGGATTTTGTCGAGATCAACGGCCATCAACGTCATATCATCGGTTATCTGCGCGATTTTCTTTTTACCCCCGACCGGGCCCGTTCACCGGTCAGTATCCTTTCCGGCGGCGAACGAAACCGGTTGCTCCTTGCAAAGCTCTTTGCCAGGCCGTCCAATATCCTTGTGCTGGACGAGCCGACCAATGACCTTGATATTGAAACCCTGGAGCTGCTTGAAGAGCTGCTTATGGAATACAGCGGCACTGTGCTTGTTGTCAGTCATGACAGGGCCTTTCTCAACAACGTTGTGACCAGCACCCTGGTTTTTGAGGGAGGAGGCCGGGTGCAGGAGTACGCCGGCGGTTATGATGACTGGCTCCGGCAGGGTCCCGTTCACCAGGAAAAAGTTCCGGTTAAACAGGAGAAGAAGAAACGGATTAAAGCTAAACCTAAAGGTCCCCGCAAGCTTACTTTCAAAGAAACCAGGGAAATGGAGGAACTGCCAGGCCGGATCGAGACCCTGGAGCAGGAACAGACACAGCTCTACGAAAAAATGGCTGCTGAATCCTTTTACAAGGGTGAGGGCACTGAAGTGGCCAGGGCCAAGGCCAGACTGGGTGAGCTGGAACAACTGCTGGAAGAGACATATGGCCGTTGGGAGGAATTGGAAACCGTGCGCGAAGAGTATCAGAAAAAATAAGAATTAAAAATTAAGAATGTAGAATGAGAGAAAGGCTCATCAGCATACTGTAAATAAACACAACTTATTGAAAAGATGAATATAAACGGAAAACCGAAACAGCAGACCGCCTTTCACAGCCTGACCCCTGACAGGATTATCACCCTGGTGGAGAAAGGGTTTGGCAAACGCTGCACCAATCTCTGCCGTCCTTTAATCAGCTATATCAACCGGGTCTACGAACTGGAGGCCGAAGACGGCTCCGGTCTGGTTGCCAAGTTCTACCGGCCCGGCCGCTGGTCACTTGACGGGCTGCAGGATGAGCAGGATTTTCTCCTTGAGCTTGCCGGCCGGGAAATTCCCGTAGTCGCGCCGCTTCTACTCCGGGACGGCTCCAGTCTGGGCAGCTATGAAAACATTTCTTTTGCCGTGTTTCCCAAAATGGGCGGTCGCAGCTATGATGAATACAATGATGACCAGTGGCTGGAACTGGGCCGCCTGCTGGGCCGCACCCACAGCGTTGGTGCCATGCATCCGCCCAAAGACCGGCTTACCATGGCACCGGACAGGTCAACCCGTCAGCAGGTTGACTATATCCTCGAAGGCAGCTTCATGCCTGACGATATGCTGGGCAGGTTCAAAGACCTGACCGACACCCTTATCAATACAATCAGTCCCCTGTTCAACGAAACCGAGATGATCCGCATCCATGGTGACTGCCATTTCTCCAATCTCATATACCGGCCCGGCGAATCCTTTTATATCATCGACTTTGACGATATGGTAGTGGGACCGCCGGTACAGGATTTCTGGATGCTGCTCCCCGGCTATCAGGAAGACTCACTGGCTGAGATCGAGATATTCCTCGAAGGCTACGAAATGTTCAGGGATTTTGACATGTCCAGCCTGCAGTTGATCGAGCCGCTACGGGCCATGCGCTATATCCATTACACGGCCTGGTGCGCCCACCAGTTTGCCGAAGACGGCGAAACCAGGGTGGATACGGATTTCGGCTCCAGGCAATACTGGCAGATCGAGATGGATGACCTGGAAGATCAGCTGGAGAAGATAATCAAAGCCTGAAGGCTTAAATGAAGAATGAAAATTGAAGAGTGAAGAATTAAAAGCGAAAGGCACAAGGAGTGAGGAGTGGATGGTACAAAGCGGGCAGATATAAAACCGGGAGCAAAGGTTTCCATAGTTTTAAAGAAAGATCAACGTTCCGGAAAACTGACAGAAGGAATTGTCAAAGACATCCTGACAAAATCCCCCAAGCATCCCCATGGCATTAAAGTCCGCCTGGAAAGCGGTGCAGTTGGTCGTGTTAAAAGCATTGCCAACTGACAATTTATGAAAAAAATCCGGGCGTGGAAGATTATCTATGCGGTTTGTTGTCTCGCCTATATGAGCTGGACAATTAATGTGGGTACCAACGAATTCGACAGCATCAACGGTTACACACCCGGGAGTTGGAGAGCCATGAAACAGGTCAGTGCAGACATCGGCTGAAATCCTGTACCATGCAGGCCATGCGCCTTTGTGTAAAAGCCAGGTCGTCCGGAGCGGTTTGCCCGGAAAGGTTTGGACGAACTGTGCGAGGATTGTAAGCAGTCTTGAGCTCCATCAAAAAGGTATGTATAAAATCCCTGGTCCTTGGAGTCTCACGGTCATAACTGTTCCGAAGTTCTCTGAAAAGAGTATTTATTTGCCTTGGCAACGTTCTGCAAGATAGCTGATCGTGGCTGCTGCCGCACAATGATGTGCTGTTCATGGTGAAATGTCGAACAGCATGGTTAATGCCGGGACGGCCGTGCCGCAAGGTAATGAGCAACCTGCTTGCATCAAGGTTTTTCCCGCAGGCCAGGGTACGGGTATTCCTGTCGGGCAGGATTTTGTTTTCTATTTCCTCCATTTCAGCAACAACAGCTTCCTTTTCAGCGTCTTTGCAGGATACTCTATTTTTGAAGGCCCTTGCCCAGGAAAGATAGTTTCTGAAAATAAGTAAATCCTCCAGGCCAGGAGGTGGTTGCTTGAGATTTTTCCAGAACATTGCTGCATATCCGTAAAAAATAGCCTCCATCATCTTCTTTTTCGGCAGGCTTGAACTGATAAATTTAAGGCTGTAATTGCCTATAAATTCGATCAGTATCCGTGCAAGGATTTTTTCAAATGCAAGGTTGGTCTCTCTGTTCAGATACTGCAGGTATACTATCAAACAGTGAGAATCCTCTTTTGTTAGAAACGAATGAGCCCGGGGAAGAATAATCCAAGTGATGGGATGGGGTACAATATCCCGGCGTATTTTCCGGAGATCCCTGGCCAAAGCCGGGTGCAGCCGAAGTTTGGGGTCTGTTACCGGTCCCATTGACTTCCAGGCGGAGGCGGAAATTCTGAATAAACTGCCGGCAATATCCCTGTCAAAACCTACCCGGACAAGGAGGGGCAGAACACTTTGTTCAAGGAAATCATTAAACCAAGCGGGATGCGGTTCATTATCTATATGCTGAACCGCAGATAGATACCTGGCCCTTGCTTTTTGCTCGTTTTGAGCAATAATCTGGCTGCTTGTCAGGCTCATTTTTCATCCTGTTAGAAAAATAGGTCTGCATGCTCCATGCCACAATGTGGCACCTTCGTTATTATATGTCTACATTGTGGTAATTGTCAAGCAGTTGATAAAAATAGAGGGATGCTGCAAAGAGTGAAGGGGGTGGGCTTGCATTATTAGAAAGTCCCGAATCTACGGCCTGCTGAGCAAAATCAGGACCTCAAGACCTGCCGTACCGGGAAACATATCAAGCACCACAATGCGCTGGACCTTGTAGCCATTCTGCTTCCACTGCCTGAGAGAGTCCGGGATTTGATCCAAGCCGCAGTGAATATGGAGTACTTTGCGCGGTTCACGCCGGCTCAATGCAGCGATGACACCCTCTTGAGGCCCCTGCCTGGGCGGATCAAGCAGAATTGTCTCCGCGCCAAGATCATCGGGAAGCGGGATTTTCTCAACACTTCTTGCCGTAATACGACGGGACAAAAAGCGTGCCTTCTTGGAGGCAGGGTTGGACTTTTTATTGGAGATGGCAGCCCGGATGGACGGGCCTTCCGCATCGATCCCCACCACCTGTTTATAGCCAGGAGCCAGAAAATGGCTGAACAGACCGTAGCCGCAGTAAAGATCCAGGAGCGTTCCAGCCGGATCCGGTTCAAGCAGCGTTTGAGCCATGTCCAGCATCACCGGCACCATGGCCTCATTCACCTGGGAAAATGATGTAGGGTGATAGGAATAGCGGCAGCCATGATGGCTGACAGCTAGATCCGCTTTGCCGAAGAGTTTCTTGAACTGCAGGATATCAGAGGGCTGCCCTTCCTCAAGATAATACTCCGA
>JBDLJI010000055.1:0-10265 GCA_039714455.1 Thermodesulfobacteriota bacterium | reverse complement strand
ATCGTACCAAGCCAGTCCATGCCGCAAAAGAGCCGGAATGATCCTGTTGCTCGCAGGAAATCTTAAATGCATGTCGAAAGCTTATTTGTGCTTCGGCAGGATTGGTCTGCTGCTGACAGACACCAAACCAGTAAGGCAACAATGGATTCAATGAGGCTATAACCGGAGGAATGCTGTTAAGCAACACCAGCAGAAATTTAGTTTTTTGCTGGCTTATGAGTATTGGCGCATGCTGGTTAATAATATTTAATAAACCATCCCAATCTTCAGCTCGCCTGAGCAATCCGGCTGCTTCTTCTATCTGATTTTCTGCAAGCAAAAGGCTGGCTGCCTTACGTTTCATTTTATTGAGCTTTCCAGGTGCAAACGTTTCTTCCAATTTGCTCATCAGAAATTCACGAAAGATGGGCACATACTGGAAGGTGTCTATTTCCGATACTGCAAGTTCTTCTATGAAGAGATTATGGCGGGCAATACAGCTTAGGGATCTTGCAGCTTGGCTGACTCCGCACAGTTCATGGGCTAAACGACCAGTAATATAGGGAAGCAATGAAGTAGTGAGGAGAAAATGCTTTACCTCATTATCCAAATATTCATAAACTTCTTCGGAAAAATAACTGAAGATATCTTCTAAGGACCCAATCCCGACATGCTGAATATTCGTGTTATATCTGTTTGTGCCTTCAAGTATAAAAAGAAGACCTGCTATCCAACCATCTAGCTTCTGATAAATTTCTACGAATATTTCTTCCGGTATATCTTCAAAACCCCAATTATTTATAACATTCTGAAATTCCCTGGAATTGAAGCGAATATCCTGCCATCCAATTAAATTCATCCTGCGGTTGACACGAAGCCGGCTGAATTTGGCCAATGGTTCCTTGCGGCTGATTATAATTATTCTGATACCTTCCGGCAGCATGTTAAAGGCTTCAAGAAGCAGGTCATGAAGCATGATTTCCTCGGGAATCTCCTGGTAATTGTCCAGGACCAAAACCGACGGCTTTGCAATGTTGTTGAAGAGCGTGGAGAAAAAATCATGGTTAAAATCCTGCATGTCACAGGGATAATCAGTCAGGAGCGCTGGCATATTGTTCATTTTTGGGAAGGTCTTTTTTCCTGCCAGCCTTAGATTAAAGTAAAAAGTTTCCAGGTCAGTATCCTTTGAATCAACCTTATACCAGAGGCATGGTATGTTCTGCGATTCAATGTAACTGCTGACCAATGCGGTTTTGCCCGAACCGGCTGGCCCTGTAACCCATAAAACAGGACTATTTACCCGATACTTCAAACATTCAAAAAGTCTTTTGCGCAAAAGTATTTTTGAGGCTGTCGGCCGGGTAACCTTGGCCAGATTGACTATTCGATTTTTATTTTCCGAACGGACTTTCATAGCAATTCAGATTTAACCTATCAATATCGCTAATAATTCAAAAATATTACAATAACTTCATTATCAAACTATTATAAAAAACCATATATAAAGAGCCCCCAGTAGCACTATGGGCATATATCTCAGCCGCTTATAATTTGCCCCATTGCCTGCTTCAGCCTGATGATTTTTTATGAGAATCTTCAGGAAACCCATTGAGACAGTTATTCCCAACAGGATGAAAAGAACCTGCCATGGTTTGGCTGTTCCTGGGCCCGTGGCAAAATTGAGAAACTCCAGGTCGAACCCGAACTGCCGGCCCAATGTTGGGAAAAATTCACCAAGCCTGGTAAGTAGGGGGTTGAGCTGGTAGACAAACTCAAAAGTTAAAGCGAGTGGGATTATGGCATGGGTGAACAGGCCGCCCTTCTTAATGGCAGTGTTATTCAACTCTCCAAATGCCAGGGCCCCGGACATTCTTATAAAACCGAAAGATAATGCAGTGACAGCTAGCAACAACGCTGCATAAAGCAGCCACCTTGAGTGTAGAGTCGATTCCAGGCTATGTATAAATGCTGTGTGTTCGAGACCTCTAAAAATCTGCGTACCGAGGATAACCGGCACGAATATTGTAGTTACCTTCTCGGGTTTCAGTGAGGCCCAGAGCTCATGCCCTGGTATGCGAAGATTAAATGCTGGAGAATCATTTTGGCATATCTTTACGCAGTTGCCGCAAAGTATACAGTTCTGGTTGGAACGTAAAGAGAAGGGCCCCTGATACAGTGGGCATCCTGGGGTGTTTTCATCACCCTTATAGCAGCTGTTGTTCTTGCAGGTGCTGTTGCAGATACTGTTGTTGGCGCGCCATTCTATAACCGAGCAACCGGAAAAAATAGCGGCAAGACGTCCCAGGGGACAAAGATAGCGACACCAAAGCCTTCGTTCAAAGAAAACGCCTGAAAGTACAGCGAATGAAACTATTGAGAGCAGCAAAAATCCTGTAGCCAACGGCGAATATGGCATCTTTGATGCTGCCTCCGCCCAAATGATAATTGCCAATCCGGCAGCGCTAATGTAGACACCGTAACTCCGGATGAAATTGGGAACTTTAAATTTCTTTTTTCCGACACGGTTCAAAAGATCGTTGACTGCTCCCATCGGGCAAACGGAGCACCAGATGCGGGCACCGACAAACCAGCTTACGGTGAGCATAGGCCACCACATTGCCCAGACCAGGAGTACCGTGACATTTTGATCTGGGGAGCGGTTTCCGGCAAATGCCATCAGGAAGATGAGGCTGAATACAGAGGCGGTAATTACCTGCAGTCCAACCGGATAAGCCTTGCTGCTGAAAAATTTCTTTACCTGGTCAAACTTGAGAAGATTGAAAGTGTATTTTCCTTCCGGTGGAGCCATGCCGATAAAAATATCTTCAGGCATAAGGTAATCACTATGAGCCAGATTGATTGCCCTGCGGATAACGATTTGCAGTTCATCCATGTTTCCGGGCCAATCATATTCCATGATGCGCTGGTAAGCTTCGGGTGACACACCGTTGATTATTTTTCTATCCGGTGTTTTAAAGCATTCCATAATTATTATGAAATCCACCAAAAGCCGCAGGTCGCTTTTACGCTTCCTAATAGGTGGCACTGCAATTTTATTTGAGTTGAAAAGTTCGAGGAGTTGAGAGTCAAATTTCCCCTCTTCAGCAAGGATTTTCAGGTCAACTGATGTGGTGGCGATGATTCGTGCCTCAGATGATATAGGCCTTTTCCCGCTAACTGTGTTGAAGGTTCCAGTGGTGAGATAGGTGTACAGTTTTTCCTGGACTCCCTTGGTCAGTTTATCGACATTCTCTATGACTACTGTTCCCTGACGGCATATCTGTAAAAGTCCCAGGCCCCTTGCTTTAGAAAACGAAAATGCCCCCTCTTCGTACCCAAAAAGTTCACTGCTCTGTGCCAATTCCAGCTGCAGTGTTCCGGAATCTTCCTCCGGCATTGCTCCATACCCTTCGATCGCGACATCTTCGGCATCCATTGAAAGAAATGGGGTAGAGGGGGACAGGCCGCTTTTATGGATAGTCCCCGCCACCACAAGTTTCTCAGTGCCTGTTTCTCCCTGTATCAGAGTCGGCAGATCAGTTTCAACAGTTTCAGCAATCTGTTTCCTCAGACGGTTGATGGATCTAGCCTGGCCAATCAGTTCGGGCAGTGAAAGATCATCCTGTTGACTGACAAACTGTTGATAGGCATGTTCTTTTTCGCTTGCTTTGAGGATTTCAGCATCTTTTTGTATCAGGCGGCTGGCAAATCCTTTGATAAAAGCCATGGAAACGTCGGAATGAAGTTTACACAAATCATCAAAATCGTTTTTTGACAGAACCAGCAGGCTCGTTGCTTCAACTGTAAATGCTGAGGCCGAGTGGGGTTCGCCGGTCAATAATGAAACTTCACCAAATCCTTCACCTGAAGTGAGATACCCGATTAAGCTTTCCTGGCCATCGGATGAGGTCCTGTTAATCTTGACTTTGCCGGAAATTACGATAAAGAAAGAGTCGGCTTCTTCTCCCTGATTGAAAATGGGATTGCTTTCAGGGAGAACCTTATATTCTGCCTGGGATACGGTCCTTTCAATTGATTTTTTTGAAATGTCCCGAAAAAGAGCCGACATAGACAAAATGTCAATGTGCATCTTGGAAAGTATTTTATCCAGCTCCTGCAACGAGATAGCCAGGGAATCAGTAAGAACAGAGCCGAGTGGCTTGAAAATACCCTTACTTTTGAGTTCAGCCTGTTCCTCCAATGCACTGTCGAGCAAAGATTCATCGCATATTTTATTTTCAATTAAATATTCGCCGAGTCTTTTCATGGAGAAACCCTATCAGGCAGCTTTCTTCAAGCCTGCCTTTTCCGCCCTGATGATATTGCTTTTTGTCAGGGACACAGTTTTTTTCACTCGAAAATACACGATAGCAAGCAGCGAGCCCATAAGGCCGTCAAAAAAAGCGGCCAGGTATACCATTAGCGGAGCAGCTGTATATCCCGCATTGGATATAAGAAAAATTACTGCAACGATTTTGGAGAAAATAACGAGCAGGATCAGGTTGTAGAGATTTCTGAGATTCAAGAGCGGGTAGAGGTAAAAAAAGCCTGCTAAAAAAAGAAATATGCCTGACTGACGCACAAAGAAAAGATTTTCTACGCTTGCTGCAAAGAAAACTTTATAAAAGAAATCTGTGAAAAAATAGATGAATAATCCAAGCAGGATACTATGCATCCCGACAAGGAATATGACTAAAGCTTCCTTATTTAAGTCTGTATATTTTTTGTCAGGTTCTGAATTCGTCATGCTGATCTCAATTTTTAATGCTCAGCATGAACATTGAAGGACCAGTCAATATACTGACAAAAAACATCAAAATAAAGAAGGTTGCCAGTCTTTTCATAAGACACCCGTTCAGCAAATTTGAAAAAAATGTCTCTCAATGAGAGTGCCAGATTTCTTTCGCCAAAAGCAACATTTCTATATTGCCCCATGCAACAACTGATTCACTAATGATTTCAAATAAATACCATTACCAAAGGGCAAAATCTTCTAAATATATGTATTATTATTAGTATAGTAACATCTATTCCTTAATTAATATATACTGTCAAGAACTTTTCTTGTACCACATTGTGGCAATGTGTCCACTGGGCACTTTGGCCTTTCAGGAAACATTCAAGAGTCATGATGGTTAACTGAAAGATTGAATTTTCGCATAGAGATTTATAGTTATCGTTTATATTGTATTTATAGGAGGAATATATGGGCAATGTAAAGAATGAAAAAACGACTACAAAACAAGTAGGAAACCTAATTACTATTGATTTGTTGCGAGGATTGTCCGGAGATTCATTTTTTTGTTAGTGAGAACGAGCTTTTTTCTAATATTTTGCCGATGGGTGGCAATTGTTGTTGGGGATAGTTTTAAAAGTTTTGCTATCTCCTTGGTTGTTTTGCCCTTTCTTATCAAATCGGCAATCTGAATTTCAGCAGGAGTGAGTTTTGAAAGATTGCCTGATAAACTGAGGGCAAAAGGTAAGATTATTTCTTTGAGGTTCGATTCAATGATCTCTACATAAGTATATTCTTCAAATTCAGACATTCTTATTTTTAGTTTATCGAGGTAGGGAAATACAAGTTTTTCGATGTTATCGAGTATCTTTTCTTCAATCTCTTTTTTATCCTCCTCCCGCTGTTGCAAAAGGACCTTCAAGGCGACATTGTACTCCTCCAAGTGGAGGGTCTTTTGCTCAAGTTCTGTGGTCCTATTTGCAACCAGTTCCTCCAGCTGATCATGGTGTTTGTTTAATTCTTCCTCTGTCTGTTTGCGTACAGTGATATCTGTGCAGAATCCGCCTACTGCGGAGATGGCGCCATCTTTTCCATGCAGGGGGAATTTTGAGGTTATGTAGGTATGGATGCCATCCGCCAGAGGAATGGTTTCTTCAAATTCGAAAGGCATACCTTTATGGATGACTTCTTCGTCCTGGGATCGGAAGAGTGCCGCAACCGGTTGCGGGAAAATATCGAAATCATTTTTCCCAACAATATCCGCTAAAGTAACCTGAGCCAGTTCTTCATACTTCTTATTGACCATTAGATAATTGCCTTGGGCGTCTTTCAGGTAGATTGGCGCAGGGATATTGTTTAAAATCTCCCGCATGTATTTGTCGCCAGAACCATGCTCTTTTCTCTTCTGTCTGAGCAGATTGCATTCATGCTCAAGTTCTTTGATTTTCTGCAGGAGCTCTGGATGTGTTTTCTGTCGCATTTTTTCTACCGTTTAAAAGCGAAAACTTCTTGAATTATGAATTGTGGTCAGGGTTGGATTATAGCATTGTTTTGTAAGTTTTACTGACCTGCTGCATAGCTTTCCACAATGTTACCTTATAACAAACATCCAAATATAGATGCCACCCAATAAAATTATGGGCAGATTTCTGAATCGTTTATTGACTGGCCCCTCTCTTTCATCCTGGTGGTTTTTAATCAAAACTTTCAAAAAGGCTACTGAAACTGCCATACCGAGTAGAACGAAAAGGATCTGCCAGGGCTTGATAGAACCTGGCAAATATGCAAAATCCCAAGACTCTAAATTGAGGCCGAACTGCCTGCCGAGAGTCGGGAAAAAGTGTCCGAAGCGTGTTAAAAGTGGATTGAGCTGGTAGACAAACTCATAAACAAAAGCCAATGGTATTATGGCATGAATGTAAAGATCACCTTTGATGATGACGTTATTTTTAAGTTTGCCAAAAGCCAAAACACCTGAGATGCGTAGAAAGGCAAAAGATATGACAGTGGCTGCCAGCAATATGATTGCATAGATTGCCCACCTGGATTGAAGTCCTGATTCCAAGTCGTGCACAAAAGAAGTGTGTAATAAGCCGCGAAAAATCTGGGTCCCCAGGATGACGGGAACAAATATTATTGTCAACTTTTCAGGCTTCAATGAAGCCCAGAGTTCATGGCCTGGTATGCGAAGATTGAAAGCAGGTGAATCGTTAGGGCAAGCTTTTACACAGTTGCCACAGAGGATGCAATTATGATTGGAGCTTAATGAAAATGGCCCCTGATACAGTGGGCATCCACGGGTATTTTCATCTCCCTTGTAACAGCTGTTATCCTTGCAGGTACTGTTGCATATACTTTGGTTAGAACGCCATTCGACAACAGAGCAGCCTGAAAAAATAGCACCAAGTGCCCCAAGGGGGCAAAGATAACGGCACCAGACCCTGCGTTCAAACAAAATCCCTGAAAGTATGGCAAAAAAAGCTATTGAGAGCAGAAGGCAGCCTGTAGCCATAGGAGAATATTGCATCGTTGTTGCATATTCCGCCCAAATGATTATTGCCAGCCCGGCTGCACTCAAATACATGCCGTAATCATGGATAAAGCCAGGCACTTTCAGCTTTTTTTTGCCGATGCGGCTCAGCAGATCGTTGGCAGCACCCATAGGGCAGACTGAACACCATATGCGGGCTCCGATAAACCAGCTAATAATGAGAAGCGGCTCCCACATACCCCAGACCAGGAGAAGGGCAACATTGCTGTCTGGCGACTGATTTCCTGCAAATGACAACAGGAATATCAGGCTAAATACAGAAACTGTAACTAACTGCAAAGCACCCGGGTAAGCACGGCTGCTGAAAACATTTTTAATTTTATCAAACTGAAGGAGATTGATTGTGTATTTACCTTCAGGTGGAGCGATGCCTATAAAAATATCTTCCGGCAGCAGGTAGTCACCATGGGCCAGATTAATTGCCCTGCGGATAACAATTTGCAGTTCATCCATATTGCCGGGCCAATCATATTCCATGATGCGCTGATAAGCTTCGGGGGAGACACCCTTGATCAATTTTCTGTCAGGGGTTTTGAAACATTCCATTATGATGATGAAGTCTACCAGAAGCCGCAAATCACTTTTACGTTTGCTGATAGGAGGAACTGTCATGTTGCTGGATTGTAATAGCTCCAGAAGATCCCGATTAAATTTTCCGTCAGCAGCAAATTTCTCAAGGTCTGCGGAGGTGGTGGCAATAATCCTGGCGCTGGAGGTAATTGGTTTCTGACCGCCAACCGTTATGAAAGTGCCAGTGCGTAAATAATTGAGGAGTTTTTCCTGTACTCCCATTATCAACTTATCAACATTTTGAATAACGACTGATCCATGTCGGCATATTTGCAGAAGCCCCAAACCTCTTGCCTTTGAAAAAGAAAAGGCCTTGTCTTCATACCCGAAAAGAAGACTGCTTTGCGCCATTTCCAGTTGCAGTGTCTCAGAATCCGCTTCCAGTATCGCACCATAGCCTTCCATTGTTATATTTTCGGCATCCATCGAAAGAAAGGGGGATGCAGAATAGGGACTGCTTTTATGTATGTTACCGGCGACTACGAGCCCTTCGGTGCCCGGTTCCCCGTATATCAGAACGGGCAAATTGGTTTGTGCCGCTGCATCGATTTTTTCCCGCAACCGATTGATAGTCCTTGTCTGGCCTATCAGTTCAGGTAGGGAAAGCTCATCCTGCTGGGAGACAAATTGCTGGTAGGCCTGCTCTTTTTCGCTTGCCTTGAGGATTTCAGCATCTTTTTGTATCAGACGGCTGGCAAAACTTTTTATAAGAGCCAGGGAAATATCGGGGTGTGACTCAATCAAATTGTTAACTTCTTTTTTTGTGAATACGAGAAGGCTCGTTGCTTCAACGGTAGTTACAGAAGCAGAGTGAGGTTCACCGGTCAATACTGAAACTTCTCCAAATCCTTCACCAGAGGTGAGATGTCCCATAAGGATATCCTGTCCTTCAGATGAGGTTCTATAAATTTTGACTTTACCGGAAATAACTACAAAGAAAGAGTCGGATTTTTCTCCCTGATTGAAAATGTCACTGTTTCCAGGGAGAACCTTGTATTCTGCCTGTGATAAGGTTTTTTTAATTGATTCTTTTGAAATGTTCTGGAAAAGAGCCGACATAGACAGAATGTCAATGTGCATTTTAGAAAGGGCTTTATCCAAATCTTTTAGGGAAATAGAGGCAGAATCAGTTAGAATTGAGCCAAGGGGCTTTGAAACACCTTTTTCCTTGAGGTTCAGCTGTTCCTCCAGAGCACTCTCAAGCGAGGACTCATCGCAGATATTATTTTCGAGAAGATAATCGCCGATTTTCTTCATGTTATATATGAATCATGATTTTGAAAAAATTGAGTATCAAGCAGAAAATCGATTTCCTGGTCCGGTTCATAAACTGTTGGCGGATGCGGAGAAAGTTTTCCTGTAGAAGATACCGCAATACCTGATTCAGCCATATTACCAAAAATATTCCGGGGAATAAAGATATACTGATACATATGATTGGCCGGTAGACTTTGCAAAACAATCTCATGGTCAGATATGAAATTATCTGCCTTTACAGAGTACTGCAATGTGTCAATACCAGTGCTCTAAGGCATGTGACACGCGATAATCAAGCCAGGTAATATTTTCTGTAGAAGAATCAAATATTATATCCATACACCACGTCAAGGTGTACAGTGGATATGTTGAAATTTCCTATCGGTAATAATCCAACTTTAATCTAATTCATATATATTATTCTTTATCAAACCGTCCACCTTCAACATCTTATTTAATGCCCCTATAACTCCATCAGCAAAACCCTCGTTCCACGCTTTGATAAATTCCAATGAATCTTTAGTGGATAAATTTTGAGTTTCTTCTTTTAAATAATTATCTACGTATGTCTTATTAACTTTCCCGCCTGTCCTTCTCCCATCAGTAAAACCCTTGTGGTATCCATCTTGTCTATAATCTATTCTGCTGTCCATGAACCCCTCTTCGTATTTTATTCACAGAACTGTTGCTAATTCTTTCTTACGCATTTTAGCCTTATCTTATCAAATGGAGTTTTGAGGTTTGAATCCCGACTGACGACTTTTCGGAGGGTGGTCCGAATTAGAGTCTAACAAAGGGAAAAACCAGTCATCAATCAGGACTCAAGCATTAATTTAATCTTGCTTGGCTCGAATTGTATTTATAGGAGGAATATATGGGCGATGTAAAGAATGAAAGAACGACTACAAAACAAGTAGGGAATCTAATTATTATTAGTTTGTTGTGAGGATTGTCCGGAGATTCATTTTTTTGTTAGTTAGAGTGAGCTTTTTTTTAATATTTTGCCGATGGGTGGCAATTGTTGTTGAGATAGTTTTAAAAGTTTTGCTATCTCCTTGGTTGTTTTGCCCTTCTTTTTCAAAAATAACTCCTAAATAGTGTTATTCGCACTGTAAACTAAATAAATTTTCAGACCCTCATCAGGCCGAGTAAGACAATTTTTTATATACTTGA
>JBDLJI010000054.1:0-10368 GCA_039714455.1 Thermodesulfobacteriota bacterium | reverse complement strand
GATCCTGTTTCTGGTTGTTTGGGGCTTTGGTGTTACAATTGAAATTTTCTGCCCCAACAAACCATTCAGCAGTGTTGACTTGCCCGCATTGGGGGGACCGACGATTGCCACCACGCCAGATTTAATTGTATCTTTCTGCATCTCTTTCAAAAATTTCCCTGATGATTATTTAAGTGGATAGTGCTGTTGTGTGAGCTTTAATTTATATACTCTATGTAAAACATATTTGTTCCGGAAATATTACTATTCCCTCTTAACAAATTTAATCATTACGTAGTATATTGCTGTTTTTCACAAAGTAATAATTCATAACTTTACGGCACCATGAATACATGGTAAGCCGTTCAGGCGTCTTTTCTTTACGGCACCATGACTACATGGTAAGCCGTTCAGGCGTCTTTTGAGATTCAAAAACACACAGTGCCGGCTAAAACGGTTCACAGGATAAAATTCAGCACATGACACTAGACGGCAGAATAGTCGAATATCTGGAAAACGGCAAATTCATCTGCGCCTTTGTATTTGAAGATACCGGCAATCGTCTTCGCTTGCTCAATCAGAACAGCAGAGAACTCAATTTGCCGCTCAATAGAATTGTCCATTTCACCAAAGAGAAAACCTCTGTTAAACGGACCAGAGAGGACATCATAGAAACCCTGCAAGAAACCTCAAAACAGAGAGAAGGGTTGGCGCAAAAAATAAATCTTGCTGAAATCTGGGAACTTGTCTCTGAAAAACCTGAAGATAACTTTGGGGTCAATTTCCTGGCAGGTCTATTTTTCGGCGACGACCCAACGGATGACCAAGGTTCCGCTTTCCTGCGATCTGTAATCGCTGACCGACTTTACTTCAAATACAAAGCCGGCGAAATCCATGTTCATTCACCTGAAACGGTTGAGCAGATTAAACTTATGCAGGAAAAAGAAAGACAAAAAGAGAATTTTATTACCAGTAATACATCAGCCTTGCGTTATATCTGGGAAGAAGGGGAAATCCCGGCCAATTGGGAAGGAAGGGAGTCCACCCTGCAGATCCTCCAGGATTACTACCTTTTTGACAAGGAGGCCCCCAAACATGATATGGCACGTAAGCTCATCAAAAACGCTCAACTGACCGGCCCCCATGATATCTTCCACCTATTGGTGAAGGCTGGGGTCTGGGGAAAAAATGAAAACATCCCCCTGCTGAAACATGATATACCAACAATTTTTTCTGAAACTGTCTTGAATGAAGTCAAAGAAATCGAGCTGCCCTCTATAAAAAATTTATCTGGAGCTAAAAGAAAAGACTTCAGGAATTTGCCGATTTTCACCATAGACGGTCCAACAACCAGGGACTTTGATGATGCACTTCACATTGAAAAACAGGGCGAAAACTATCTTGTCGGTATTCACATCTCCGATGTGAGCCTTTTTGTAAAACCGGGAACATCCCTCTTTGATGAAGCACTTAAAAGGGGGACATCTATATATTTCCCCGAAAAGCCACTCCCAATGTTCCCAGCAAGCCTATCCGAGGGTAAATTAAGTCTTCTCAAGGACCAGGAACGTCCAACCGTAAGTTTTTTAGTGTTGCTCAGTCCCACTGCAGAGATCCTCAAGTATGAACTGGTTCATAGTATTATTTCGGTAAAACGACAGTTGACCTATAACGAGGCTGACAGGTTGATCAGTCAGGAGAAAGAACTGGCCGCCCTGGCCGCACTGAGCAAATTACTGCGGCAAAGGCGGGTAAATAACGGGGCATTACTGTTGCCCGTGCCGGAATTAAATATCAGTATAAGTCCCGATAACGTAATTGAGATTCGCAGATTTGCAGTTGATACACCCAGCAAAATCCTTATTGCAGAGTTCATGATCCTGGCAAATACACTTGGAGCCCAGTTTGTTGCAGATAGGGAGGCGCCAGGCTTATTTCGCTGCCAAATGGAACCCCGCCAAAGAATTATCGACGGCTTTGAAAAGGACATAACAAAGATTATTCAGCAACGGAAACGCTTGTCTCCAATGTCCCTATTAACCACCCCCAAAATCCATAGTGGTGTTGGCGCACCACAATACACCACTGTCACATCTCCTATCCGACGTCTACTGGATCTGATCATGCAGCTTCAGATCAGCAACCTTATTAAAGGTCAGGGGGTTTTTTTCAGCAAGAAAGACATGAAACATTTCGGCGGTATTATCCTCACAACCCTTGATAAATCCAACCAGGTCAAAAATCTACGCCAACGCTATTGGATATTTAAATATCTCGAGGCAAAAATTGGCAAAAGACTTCCTGCTACTGTTATTGACTGCGGCCCAAAACGCGTGCATCTCTTTCTGGAAGAATTTATGCTTGATGCCGATTTGCCGCTCAACCCGGCTTTTAAAGTTTCTGCCGGTGATACTGTCCTGGTTAGACTTTCAAAAATTGACTCCTTAAGCAATATTTTTAAAGTCGAGTGGTAGATCCCACTCTAACCTTATCTATTTCTGCCCAAGAGCACCTTTTTCTCTCCCTGATTCCGTACAAAAAAACTTCTTTTGCTCCCGACATGGCAAAGCACAATATGTTGTGGTGTAGTAAAATGCACTATACAATATAATGTATAATTGTCCTGTTTTCAGAGATAACGCCGAGTCATCCTCCAGACAACTAGTTCATTTTAAAACAATTTTTACTTGACACATGGCCGAATTATCTTTTAAAAGATACCTTCAGTGGCGTAAAGTGGTACAAAAGGGAAGAAAGGGGTGGGCTCATGCCCAAAACAAACAGCAACAAGTCATCGACAAGCAGATTTCGTAGCCGTTCTGAGCATACGCTGGACAGCAAAGGGAGGCTTAATATTCCGAGCAGGTTTCGGGATGTGCTTCAGGGCCATTACCAAGAACAATTAATGGTCACCAACTGGCATAAGTGCCTAAAGGCCTTTCCTGCAAAGGTATGGGAACAGATCGAAACTACCCTGCTTGTTCAGGGAAAAAAACAACCAAGAATGGATTCATTCAGGCGCTATATTATTTCCGGTGTTGCTGACTGCACCCTTGACAAACAGGGCAGAATCCTCCTGCCGCCAACCTTGCGGACGGATTTTGACTTGAAAAAAGATGTGGTGCTGAACGGCATGCTCGATCACTTCGAAATTTGGAATAAAACTGCCTGGGAAGAAGAAAGAAAACAGACCAGAGACAAATTCAGCGATTTTGAGCAGAGCCTGTCCGCCTTGGGCATACTTTAAGCATAGGGGATACCGTGACTCATGCGGGGAACAACTTTTCTAAGAAAAAACCTCGCTCCCCCGCGGCTAATTCCTCTGGTACAGAAACTTCCCCTCCAATCCACATCCCCGTTCTTCTTGATGAAGCAGTTAAGCTTCTGGCCCCGGTTGATGGCGGTATATATGTTGACGGCACTCTCGGCCTTGGGGGACATACTGAAAAGATTCTACAATCCTGCACTCCCTCCGGCCGAGTCATTGGCTTTGAGTGGGATGACAACGCTTTGGAACTGGCCACAAAAAGACTTACACCGTTTGGCCAACGTTATTCAGCTCAACATAGAAGCTACTCTGAAATTATGGACGGATTAACTGAAATGGGTATTCATAGAGTGGATGGGCTGCTTTTGGATCTCGGCGTTTCCTCACTTCAGTTTGACAATGCAACAAGAGGCTTCAGTTTCCAGGCAGACGGCCCCCTTGACATGCGGATGGACAGACGCCGGCATCCCTCTGCAGAAGAAATAATTAACAACTTCAGCAAAGATGATTTAGCAGATATTTTTTATTACTTTGGCGAAGAAAGACAGGCCCGTCGCATCGCATCACATATAGTTGCAGAAAGGGAAAAAGAGCGCATTAAAACAACCTCGCATCTTTCTCATATTATTGCCGATGCTATTCCCAGAAAGTTCCATCCTCGAAAAATTCATGTAGCCACAAAGGTATTTCAAGCTCTCCGAATTGCGGTCAATAAAGAACTGGACAATCTGACAACAGTACTGAACTTCATCACGGAGATCCTTAAACCGGGAGGCAGGATCTGCATCATTACATTTCATTCACTGGAGGATCGGTTGGTCAAGTGGAAATTCAAAGATAATCCATTACTGCATGTTTTAACCAAAAAGCCTGTGACGCCGAGTAACGAGGAGATCAAAATGAACCCTCGGGCAAGAAGCGCAAAGCTTCGGGCTGCTTTTATGAAAGGTTGATAAGGGGGAAGAAAATGGAAATTGTCAAGGATTATTCTGGCAGCTATATCGTAAAAAATTGCAGGAACAAAAAAAAGAAGGCACCTGGGTCCAGCAATCTTTTTTCTGCAACCAAGCTCATGAGGAAAACACTCGGAGCCCTGCTTCTTGTGACCGTCGTCATTGGCATCACCTCTACTATCTGGTACGGCTGGCAGGTTCAGCTAGCCTTGGATCAAATTGGCAGAGACAAAATAACCAATCGTGAGTTGGCGAATGAAAACAGGTTGCTGGTTGTCAAACGTGATTTGATGCTGACCCAGGAACGTATGGAAAAAGCTGCTCAGAAAATAGGGTTGCATCCCCCTACGAAAAGCCAACTTCGGTATCCATAACTGAACTTAGGACACTAACTAGATAACAAAATACTTAGGAGAATTAAACATGTCGGCAGACGAGAAAGTGAATGACATCTTTGTTGAGCAGTTAAATGTTGATAAGGACAAGGTCGTGCCTAACATATCTTTCCTTGATGACCTGAATGCCGATTCCTTGAAGCTTGTTGAACTCATTATGGTAGCAGGTACTGGGCAGAAGGACATAATTCATCAAATAAAATCACAGCATCAACGTACCGGAGATATTAATGCTGCATGACTGAGCACGCTAAAACACATATTAGGAAAAGACGGAAATTGCTGGCGGGAAAAAGAAGGAAAATTCGCCTTCTCCTTCTGGCCCTTGTCCTTTTTCTGGGATCTGGGGCCTTATTGTTTCATAAAGACAAATTTTCCATCCTCAACGAAATGCTGAGCTGTCTTAAACAAAGCAATCCCGGAGAAGTCATAGCTTCCACACTCTCCTCCCCTATCAGGGGAGATATCTATGATCGGAACTTCAGGCCCCTTGCAACCACATATAAAACCTATGCAATTTGTGCCCGCCCCCTGGAAATGGAAGATCCTGATTTTTCTGCAGGACAACTGGCTGAAATCCTTGGATTAAAAAAAAGCGAGCTCTTGCCAAAATTTAAAAGCGAACGTGGATTTATCTGGGTTGCCAAAGGAATAGATCAGAAAACAGCGGATACTGTAAAGCAGCGTAATATCAAAGGCATTGATCAGATTGTCGAGACAAAACGCTTTTACCCAAATTCCCAAAAGGCGGCACATGCAGTGGGATTTGTCGAAAACGGCCAGGGGCTTGACGGTATAGAATTTCAATATAATACGATATTGCGGGGAGATGAAATAAGTAACGCGGAACTTAAAACGCTCAACTTTGTCCCTGAAACAGAGTTTGGAGAGTCCAGCACGCATCTGGTGTTGAATCTTGACCTGATGATCCAGTCGAAGATTGAACGTTTTCTTGACAAAAGGATGAAAATTACCGGGGCCTCCAGTGGTACGGCTATACTAATGAACGCCAATACAGGTGCAGTTCTTGCCCTGGCAAGTTTTCCTTCTTTCAATCCTAATCGCTATTGGGAATTCTCCAGCTCAGCCCTCAGGAATCATGCCCTGACAGAACCAGTCTATCCAGGGGAACTGGGCCGTATTTTCCAACAGGCTGCGGCATTCAATTTAAAAAACGAAAAAAAATCCGATTCAATAGAGAATTCAGATGAAATAAATTCCGTAAAAATCATCGTGCCGGAAAAACAAAAAAGAAGAAGATTCACCATTGCTCCCCGGGTAGATTATGTCGATCCAGTCTACCTTGCTCAGTTTGCGCAATTATTGGGCTTCAGTCAAAAACCGCTGACAGATTTACCACTGAAGGGTGAAACGCCCGTCTCAACCCCCCTAGTTCTTAATAACCCATCTTTCAACTCCTCTGCTCTGAGACTTTTAAATGGCTTTACTGCCTTGGTAAATGGAGGCCGGCTTGTCACTCCGCATCTGCTTCACAAGGCATATCAAAAAGACAGCACCACTTCATTTGAAACAACTTTAGAAGCATCGGAGCAAAGGGTTGTTCTCAATTCTGACACAACCAAAGACTTAACAGACTTCCTTGCAGCAAAATGGCTGAAGCTAAACAGAAGGACCAGAACGGCTGATACGCCAATGTTTTTTGAGGGCCATAGATTTACAACAACTGTAAAGAATACTGCGTATCAAAGATCAGCTCAAAAAGAAAATGAACCGGAGGAGCAGATTCCTTATCTAACCCAGAGTGTTATGCTCGGGGCCATACCAGGAGAAGACCCGAAACTGACCATGATAGCAGTTCTTTCCTACCCGGACAACTGCGATGGGATATATCCTGATGCATTGGAAGCCTTTGGGAATAGGTTTTCAATCCTTATTCCGGATAAGGATATGATCCAGAAAATGCTTCATGTGGCTGCCATGCCGCCCCCAAACCCTTCTCCCGATTTCTGGGGCAATGAAGGGACAATGTTTGCAAAAAATTCGAATTCCCATGCACTTGTGAAGATTGATCCGGCAGCACTGTCAAACAACCTCTACAAAAGCATGCCTGATGTCACTGGAAGAAGTTTGCGGGCTGGGCTGCAGGTTCTTCAACATCTCAATTTAAATATAAAACTTGTGGGGAGTGGCAGGATAGTATCGCAACGTCCACCTGCAGGGACCGAACTGATCAATGTTGATGAATGTATTCTTGAAATGCAGCAGGAGATATGAACCACCTTTTACAGGAGAAAACGGCCAGTTTATTGGGAACAACTAATGTCGGATTTAACTACTGATACAAAACAACTAAAGAATTTGCTTGAAGGAGTAGATTGTAAAATTACCGGGAATATCGAGAAAACTGAAATTACCGGGCTTTCTTCAGATTCAAGAAAAATACAACCTGGAAACCTTTTCGCAGCAATTCAGGGTTTATCTGTTGATGGCCACAACTATTTGAACCAGGCTGTTGCCGCCGGTTGTTCTGCTCTGTTGGTGAATAACGGTTGGCAGGACTTTGCAACAGAAGCAAAAATTGGGCCGCAAATTCCGCTCGTTGAAGTTGATGACACAAAAATTGCCCTGGGTGAAATTGCAGCTACATTTTACGACCACCCGGACCGCCAACTCACCGTGATCGGCATTACCGGGACAAACGGCAAGACAACCACATCTTTTCTGGTTGAGGCCGTTTTAAAAGCGTGTGGGAAAAGGCCCGGAGTTATCGGCACAGTTAATTATCGGTATAATGACAGGAATGACACAGGTATTGAAATGGAGGCCCCGTTTACTACACCGGAATCCCCTACTCTGTTTGCTTTGCTCCGTAAAATGGCAGACCAGGGAATTACTGATGTCGTCATGGAAGTGTCATCACATGCGTTGGCTCAGGCAAGACTTACAGGAATAGGTTTTGATATAACGGTCTTTACGAATTTAAGCAGAGATCATTTAGATTTTCACTGTGATATGAATCATTATTTTTCATGCAAAAAAAGATTATTCACCGATTACCTCAAACCAGGTGGGCAGGTTGTTATTATGCTTGATGATATTGAATCACAGCCAGAAGGAAACACCATTTCACGTGCAGGAAGAAATGACTGGGGCAAACAAATGAGTGAGGAACTTAAGGCTTTGTATCGAGCAAGAGAAGATTCCCCCTCAATTATTACCTGCGGTGTAAACAGTGATTGTGATGTTCACCCACAGGATTTCAACATTGATATCAGGGGCATTAAGGCTGAGATTGTTTCACCTTCAGGGAACCTGCCTCTTACAACCCCCCTCGTCGGAGAGTTCAATCTGCAGAATATACTTTGCGCAATTGGCATAGGCATAATTCATGAAGAGGATTTAGGCTGCATTCAAAAAGGCATTGAGGATGTTAAAACTATTCCCGGCAGACTCGAAAGAATATCTTTTGCAGAAATTCCAGCAAGCAGTCCGGCTGTTTTTATTGATTACGCTCACACTCCTGATGCCCTGGAAAATGTTTTAGGCGCCCTCAGAAAACTTAACCCGAAAAGACTTATTTGCATCTTCGGTTGCGGCGGCGACCGGGATCAAGGAAAAAGATCCCTGATGGGAGAAATTGCAGGCGCCTTAAGTGAAATTGTGCTGGCCACCTCGGATAATCCCCGTTCCGAACCACCTGAAAAAATACTGCAGCAGATTGAAGAAGGGCTTTTAATCTCTCCCCTTAAAAAGATTTCTGCCTGGAAAATGCTCTCCCGGAAAGACGGAAAGGGATACGATATTATAACCAGCCGACGACAGGCAATCAGCACTGCTATCCGTTATGCCAATCCGGACGACATCATTCTTATCAGCGGCAAAGGACATGAAAACTATCAACTGAGCAGTAAAGGAAAAGTTTTCTTTGATGATCGCATTGAGGCGAAAATGCAGTTGCAGGCTGCCGCTGGTCTACCACATGTCTGGAAACTTGATTGGCTCCAGCAGATTACCGGAGGACAATTACTCTACCCTGTTGGCGAGGGGACTCTCTTTAATGACATTTCAACTGATTCACGCTCAATAAATCCTGGTAATCTCTTTGTTGCCCTGAAAGGTGAAAATTTTGACGGCAAGATATTTTCCGAAAAAGCGGCAAAAAACGAAGCAGCCGGACTTCTCATCAACCATGCTCCCGGCCAGAAGGAAGAATCATTAGATTTTCAGCCGACAATACCTGTACTGCTGGTTCCTGACACCCTCTTCGCCTTAGGTGAACTGGCAGCAAACAAACGCAGATGGGATAATAATCTGCAGGTCCTTGCCATGACAGGAAGTTCCGGCAAAACAACGGTAAAGGAGATGATCGGTGCAATACTCAGCCAGAAACACTCTGTTTTAAAGACCGAAGGAAATTTTAATAATTTGATCGGCATGCCACTCACCTTGCTGAACCTTAAAGAAGATCATGAATTTGCTGTTCTCGAAATGGGAATGAACCGGCCGGGAGAAATTGCACGTTTAACAGAGATCGCAGATCCTGATATTGCCTGCATCATAAATGTTCAAGAGGCGCACCTGGAAGGTCTTGGAGATATACATGGTGTGGCAAAGGCCAAGAATGAACTCTTCGCCGGCCTGAAACCTGAGGGGAAAGTTGCTGTTAACCTGGACGACGAAATTGTCCGCTCACTTGCTGATCAACTCACACAGGAAAAGATCACTTATGGATGCAGCCCCGATGCATTTATTCGGGCGACCACCATCGAAAGCCTAGGGCAGGTTGGGATGTCCTTTACCTTACACATAGGAAATGAAAGCAGGCATGTCACAATAACGGCTATAGGCCGCCATAATGTCAGCAACAGCCTTGCAGCAGCAGCCATGGCTCATGGTATAGGCGCTGACATTGATGAAATCTCCACAGGACTCTCAGCTTTCACACCTTATGAGAAGCGGACCTGTATAGAAGAACTGGAATCTGGGATAAAGGTACTTAATGACTGCTATAATGCCAACCCTGCATCTATGATGGCTGCTCTCGACACTCTAAAAGATCTTAAAAAAGATCATCGCGCTGTGGCGGTTCTCGGTGACATGCTGGAGTTGGGCGCTAAAAGTGAAGCCGCCCACCAGGCTTTAGGAAAAGCAGTTTATGAATTCGGTATAGATTTTCTGGCTGCATTCGGCAGCCAGGCACAGAATATGGCGACAAGCGCCTTGGATGCCGGTATGGACCGGGAAACAGCCAAGGGGTTTAACAGCAAGAAAGATCTTGCTGTTTGGCTGAATCAGCTTATGCAGGACAATAAAATCAAAGCTGACGACTGGCTTCTTATCAAGGGATCCAGAGGCATGCGCATGGAAGAGGTTCTTGAGTTACTCAAGAATCAAAACAATATTTAGGCAGCGGGCGACTAAAACATATGCTCTACCACCTCCTTTACCCACTGAACAACCTGTTTGCAGGATTCAATGTCTTCCGTTACATCACTTTTCGGACCATTGGCGCTGCAATCACCGCTTTTCTTTTCTTTGTTTTAGTTGCCCCTGCCTTTATTCGTTATATCAGGAACCTGCAAATTGGCCAGGTAATAAGGGCTGATGGCCCTGAAACCCATTTGCAAAAAGAAGGCGTCCCCACCATGGGCGGCATGCTTATTATATTCACCATAATCAATGCCACTCTACTCTGGACCGACCTGACCAACCGCTATGTCTGGTTAATTCTGGGTGTCACGCTATGGTTTGGCGTCATTGGGGCCATTGATGATTTTAAAAAAATAAACATCAATAGCAGCAAGGGATTAAG